>CAYWTT010000205.1:0-6808 GCA_964461245.1 uncultured Prolixibacteraceae bacterium
TCGGACTTTGCTGCCCCATATATTCAGCATATTCGCTGGTAAAGATCACGTCGCCGAGAGAGAAATAGCGGAGCGATGAACTGATCGTCTGGTATTCATCCAACTTTTTGTAACCAACCAGGTAGGCCAGGTTGATGTCATTTACCAGGGCGCGAAGCCACGGGGAATAAGAAAGTGAAATTCCCATGTCGCTTTCAATGAAAGCATATTTTGCCGGATTCCAGTGTTGGGAGTTGACATCGGGAGAGGTCGAGACGCCAGCATCCCCCATCCCGGCAGCCCTTGAATCAGGGGAAATGGTCAGAAACGGAACCGCTGTGCTGACTACATTGGCACCGGTCAGTGACGTTTGGCTATATCCATTTTGTGCAATAAGTACTGATATTAAAACAAATACAAGTAATCTGAATGTCCTGATCATAATTCGAATTTTGAAAGCGTGCAAAGATAAGACTTTTATTTATTCCGGTTAATATCTAAACAGAACGGAACATCCGTTAAAAAATTATTCCCATGGTAAAAATTAGCGGATAATTAACATTTTCCCGGATTTGGCAGTCAGTTGACCTTCATCTGACCGGAGTGTGATCCGGTAAATATAGATACCGTTCCGGAGGCGGATACCTCTTTCATCCATGTCCCATCTGACAGGGTTGCTGCTGGTTCCGCTCAAGGAAACAGAAGTCTGGTAGGCATCTACACGATTCCCCGTGATGTCAAAAACTTCGATCAGTGCCTTGAATGTGGCATCCGGCTGATTATGGATAAAAGTAAACACGGTATACTGAGAAACCGGATTAGGATAGTTATTGATCTCTTCAATGAAAAAATTCCCCGTCACCCTGAAAGATATGACCTTTTCCGTAGAGTTATTGGCTACATCCCATACTTTAAGCCTGAGTGAGTGATCGCCGATGGAGAGCCCCCTGAAGGGATATTGGAGGGTACCATGAGAATAATCATCCTTTGCGGCTTTATAATAATCGTTCAGTACCAATACCTCCCCGTTGTCGTCGAGTACAGATGTAATGTCATGTCCTATCCCTGCCCCGACCGTATTGATGCCGTTTTCATCTGATATTTCAGCTATCAGCAGGGGATTCTGACTTGTCTCATCCCCGTCCTTAAAAGAAGGTTCATCCAGATAAAGCGACACTTCAGGTCCTTTGGTGTCAGTAACCTGGTTACCTGACGATCCGCCGATATAAAAATTCTCGAAGGCCCCTTGAGCATCATCCTCCCCGTTTTGTGCGTAATACAGGATCTTGCCGTTCCCTAAACTGTAAGATATATCTTTGGGTATGACAAAGCTGAAAGAGAACTCACCGTTTGTGACGGTTGCTTCTCCTTTGTATACGATGTTGTCCTGTACTTTATAAGTGAAAGGTGATTCTCCTGCATTGCCGAGGGTCTTACGGGTAGTGGCCTTGTCGTATACCACAATGGTCAGTTTTCCGTTGAAAGAGGTCAGTTTTCCACCGAAATTATCGGTTATTTCCCCTGTAACGGTCGCTTTTCCCAGGGCTTTCAGGGTATCGGCAACCATGGTGGCTGGTTGCTGGTTTAAGGTTTTAGTCACCACTTTGTACTTCGGATAGGATAACCTCAGGGCAGGATCAGCCAGCAGCGTAAAATTCCTTTTATTGAGGGTATTGAGGGTATTGATCTTGGCCAGCCGCATTATATCGCCCATCCGGTAATTCAGTCCCTCCGCATCCTTTTCAAAGGCATATTTATAGAAGTTCCTGCTTAATAAATAGTTGGAATAGGCATACACCACCCGGGTGGTGGAAAATAATCCGATCCCTCCTCCGTTGGGATTGAGCAGGATGTATTCGCCTGCTGAGGTCTCACTGGCATCGAAACGGCTGAACTCACAGGTGGCGGTCACAAAAATGGGCAGGTTATGCTTATTCGTCCAGGCATTGATGGCTGAAACATCCAGAACCCGTTCATCGGCCAGGTATCGTTCATTGGCATGACCAATATAATTCAGGATCAACACACCGTCTTTCACCTTTTTTTTGAGGGCATCCGCCACTTCAGGATACCTTTCACCTGCGGGTGTGGTAATCTGGGTGTATGCATCAAAATAAATCTTATCTGTCTGAAATTCACGATGTTCAGAATTGATCTGAGTGGCCAGAGACTCAGAATCTGACATATGGAGATTCCCATCCTGGTCATCTCCGATGAAACACAAATTGGTCCGCCATATTCCCATCGACTCAGCTGAATAGTAGTTCATAATCTTATTGGCCACAATTTGTGATTCATAGGATGAGGAGACTGGAAGTCTTCCGATTCCCAGATCTTCCGTTCCGTTATAAACGGTTTCCCCCTGGTCGAGTATGACAAAATAATCGTCAGAAACAAAGGAAGCAGTGGGTGTTAATGAATTATCGGACTGGTAAGTGGGAATAAATGCTTTACCTGCTCCGGTCAGATTCCGGTTATCGTAACTTCCGTCACCGTAAAGGAGCACATATTTCAAGGTATTCCCCCTGTCATAGAACATCCTGATGAAATTCCGGATGGCTGTTGCATCGGGATTTCCTGAACCGAACTCGTTATACACCTGTGTGGTGGTAACCACCGTGACGTTCATTCCATCTTCCTCCCGGTGAAATTCAGCCACTTTCTCGGCTTCGGTCAGGAAATCAGGGTGGGTGATGATTAAAAATTCGGGTATGGACAAAGCGTGGAGATTCTGTGCAGTTACCACCCCCACGAAAGCCGGTTCGGGAAAATTACCTGCAGGCTTATAGGCGAGGTATTCGTGCAGTTCATTGGCGGATCGTTTGAACTCCAGCACCGTTCCCTGCTCCGATGCAGCCACTTCCACGATAGAAGTGGGATCGGTGATGTCAAGTACTTTTACTCCTGCACCGCTCTCAAGGATGAATTTGGCTATTTTCCCGGCCCCGGTGCTTTTGGTATCCCTGAAATAAAGTTCATCACCGCTCATTTTCAACTGCCGGCGCCAGTTCAGGGTAATGTAATCTATCCAGGCTTCAGAAAGGCTGTTGGCAGCTGCATAAGTCACCGTAATGACCTGGGCGGATGAAGAGAGGGTCACCGGGTAGAGTTTCTGCTTCTCGTCCGCATACTGGGAAGTGGCATTCTCCATGTTCACCGTATCGAAAACAATGCTTGCCAGTCTCGTCTGATTGACAGACACATCGAACGAAGAGGAAACAGAGGAGCGCCCGGCTCCGTTGATCAACAGAAAAGCTGTACTTCCCGTGACCGGATTTTCACTGTTCAGCGTAAAAGTGCGTGAATTACTGCGAATGAACTTCTCACCAAACCATTGCTGCCCCGATTCGATCAGGTTATATAATTCAGATTCAAAGGCCACATAGTCGTCAAATGAGGAGACCTGTATGGTGGCTTCACCTGCCGGGGCGGGAGAGGTTTCCACATTCCAGGCTGCATTGCCCACTTGACTGAGGAAGTAATAACAATCTCCGGAATAGGGATTGACCGTATGCCTGAAGATCCCGGAAGTGGCATCCCAATGCCATGCTGTGCTCCCAGTGGAGAAAAAGAAAAGGCAATCCTTGCCCGAGCCGTCCTTCCCCCGGAAGCACCGGTTTTTCACCAGATCATCCACTGGCGGGTCCGATAAAAGTTCCGACAGCTTGTAGCCGCCGCTTCCATAAACATTGACCAGCTCTGGAGAGGTAAAACCCCAGGATCTCAGCTTATCGTAAGTTATTTTGTAAATTCCCTTTTTTGTTGTTTTAATCTTCACCCAGGTTCCGCTACCTAAAACGGAACCGGTTTTCCATTGAAAAGCGGTCAGTCCGCTCGCCGAAGCAAAGCCGTTTACAGCAATCGGGAGGGCAAGCAGCAACGCAAAGAAAATCCTGTACATCCGCATATAATAAATATTTAACAAACGAAACTGATTCGCAATTATTGCTGTTTGCGATTTAGGACTCTTCAGTTTAAGAATAATGATGCAAATTTATCAGGATTTGACACATTTCATCAGAAGGATCAGGATTAATCATAAAGATATGCAAACCTGCGCCAGGTTTACCGGCTAAAAAATTCCGGCCCGGATAAATAATCAAAATGCTATACAATAATGATTGAATGAATTAGTTATATTTGTAACACTCAAAAAAAGGGAATGATTAAATTGTTTAACATGAAGCGTAAACTGTTGGTATTTATGCTGATAGCACTGGTGGCAACTGGTTGTGTATTTAAAAAGAACAGCAAATCACGTACCACCGGGTGGAATTATAACGATCCTGAAACAGGCAATATCCCCTATGAATCAGGGTATGAGCAGACAGCAGGACCCGGTCTGGTTTTCATTGAAGGAGGTACCTTCACCATGGGACGAGTGGAAGAAGATGTGATGTCGAAGTGGGATAATACACCCCGAAGAGTTACCGTTGCCTCGTTTTATATGGATGAAACCGAGGTGTCCAACCAGGATTACAGGGAATTTGTATACTGGATTCAGCGTGTATATCCCGGTGACAGGGCAAAGAAAGAATCTGTCCTTCCCGACACCCTTACCTGGCGTGAAGAACTGGCATACAATGAGCCTTACATACAGAATTATTTCAGACATCCTGCATACTCTGACTATCCCGTTGTGGGAGTAAGCTGGCTTCAGGCCAGTGCTTACTGTGCATGGCGCACCGACCGGGTAAACGAACAGATTCTGGTTGATAAGGGGATTATCAAACACGATCCTTCACAAAGCGGACAGAATATTTTTACCACCGATACCTATCTGGCAGGAATGTATCAGGGTATCGGAGGAAAGAAACCGCAGGAAAATGCCGACGGGAGCGCCCGCAGTGTCCGCTGGGAAGATGGTATTCTGCTGCCCACCTATCGTCTGCCTACTGAAGCTGAGTGGGAATATGCCGCGCTGGGATTGATCGGGAATGCAGACAACGAGTTGCTGGTCGACAGGAAAATGTTCCCCTGGAACGGCACTTACATGCGTGAAGCCAACAAGAAATACAAGGGAAGGATGCAGGCAAACTTTACCCGTGGACGTGGTGACCTGATGGGTATGGCAGGCGCACTGAACGACAAAGCAGATATCGCCTCCACCATCAAATCATATAAACCAAATGATTACGGCCTCTATTGCATGGCAGGGAACGTGAATGAATGGGTTTTCGACGTATACCGTCCCCTTTCCTTCCGTGATCTGGCCGAATTCCAGCCCTTCCGCGGAAACGTGTTCACAGTCCCTCACAAAGATGAAAATGGAAGTCTGGTCCGCGATCAGTACGGTGTGATGAAATTGGATACACTGGCTGATTACCGCAACTTTAAAGATGGCGATCCCAATTCCCAGATAATCGAAGGCGACCAGTGGACCACGGCCCAGGGAAATAAAACAACTGACATGTATATCCAGGACAACCGTCCGGGATACTTTTCTTCCCTTCTGAGCGACAGCGTACGGGTTTACAAGGGCGGATCCTGGAAAGACAGACCTTACTGGCTTACACCCGGTACACGCCGATACCTCCAGGAGACCAAATCGATGAACGACTTGGGATTCCGCTGCGCGATGACCCGCGTGGGAAGTCCCGGTGGATTCTGACAACAGAAGCCGCCGCCAATCGGCATAAGACCGGTTTGTTCCCGGCAATTTACCGGAAAAGCAGAGATTTAGCTTTCAGCATCCCTGCTTTTCCGGTTTTTAATAATAATCCCTACTCTTCCTGAAGATAACAATTTATTACATTTGTAATCCGACATTAAGTCCTGTTGCGGATAAGAATAAACCATTAGCCCATATTGACCATGAACTGTATTGTTATTGATGAGAATCCGGTCAGCCAGAAGCTGATGACAGAATATATCAATCAGGATCCTCACCTGAAACTGAGAGCCAACTGTTTTTCAGCCTTCGAAGGGCTTGAAGTGTTACAGAACCAACCCATTGACCTGATCTTCATCGATACCCAGCTGATGCCCATATCCGGAATAAACTTTATTAAAAATCTGATTGCCAAACCATTGGTGATATTTACTTCCACCGATGCAAAACTGGCAGCAGATGCCTACGACCTGGATGCAGCTGACTTCCTTCTCAAACCCATTTCTTTTGAAAGATTTTTCAGGTCGGTCCAGAAAGCCTATGAATTGTTTACTTTCAAGAAACTGAAAAATGAAAGGCAGAACATGGAAGAAACCGGTACAGAGATGCAAATGGAATACATCCTGGTCAAATCGGATTACAATACACTGAAAATCAATGTGGAAGATATTTTATTTGTGGAAGGGCTGAAGGATTATGTTAAAATTTTCACCTTCGAAAACAAAAAGCCGATCATCACCCATAATTCACTCAAGAAGATTCAGCAGGCCCTTCCCCCTACCCGGTTTATCAGGATTCATAAATCGTTTATCATCTCTCTGAAATACATCAGTTCAATCAACAAAGCGCAGGTGATCATCGGGGAAAATTACATCCCCATCGGTGAAAGTTATAAAAGCAATTTTCTCTCCAGGCTTGAAAAAAGGACCATCTGAGCGCCCCTCTTCTAATAGAATATCTTACTTACAAACCACAACTCGTTAACAGTGAAATTAACGTGTGCCAGGACAAATCTTTCCCGTATTAGTCCGTTGTTTGTAGTTCCCTTGTTCCCAATTTCAAGGGCTACATTGATATTGGAATACTGGTTCCTGAGTGGTATTCCCAGCCCGAAGGTTGCGCTGTATCCGTCAATAGGTTCTTTATTCACTTTCAGATAGGAAGAATAGTAATTAAAGCCTGCGCGATAATACCAGTTTTTATAGAACTTATTGGATA
>CAYWTT010000206.1:0-6782 GCA_964461245.1 uncultured Prolixibacteraceae bacterium
TAACGCAATATTCTAACGGAGACGCGTACGACCGTACCGGAACTGCTTTCCTGATTCCCGAAGGTAAAAAACAGAGCTTCCTGCAAGCTTTGCAGGAGGGCATTGATAAGGTTCCTTCCTTCACTGCCCGTAATGGGAAGACTTACCAGGGGATGGTGTCTACTCCCGATTTTTCCCCTGCAGTGGAATTGCTCCGGTTCTTCACTCCGTTCGGTATCCGGCAGTATAATGAAAAGGTGAAAGTGTACGGGCAGACCTGGGAGAATGCCGCCTGGTACAAACAAGAGGTCACCGATTTGTTACCCCTGCTTCAGGAGGAAGTATGGATGGGTATGTTCATTGGTAATTATGATAAAGGAGGGCACAAAGTAAGCCTTCAACTGAAGTATTACCCCGGTTCCCAAGAAGCAATGGAAACAGCTCCGCAGAAAGCGTGGATCATGCCATTATTTAACACACTGAATATCATGGAAATGGCTGGTCAGGAATATGGAACCCTGTTTGATACCGATTCGCTGACCGTTGTATTTGAAGTGCCTGAAGGGATTCAAAATCTGAAATTGCGATATATCACCACCGGCCATGGCGGCTGGGGAGGAGGGGATGAATTCAACCAGAAAGAAAACCGGGTGATTGTCGACGGGAATCTTGTATATGGATTTACTCCCTGGCGGACCGACTGCGGTACCTACAGAAAATACAACCCTTCATCGGGAAACTTCTGGAATGGACTAACCTCCAGTGATTACAGCAGATCGGGCTGGTGTCCGGGATCCACAACCAATCCGGTATATATCCCAATGGAAGGAATAGGACCCGGGCTTCATGTGATGCAAATTGCCATCCCGCAAGGGAAGCCGGAAGGAAGCAGTTTCAGTGCCTGGTCTGTTTCGGGAGTATTGACGGGAGAATGGAAGAGCTTTCCTGAATCGGAGGACCATTCCAAATAGCCTTATCAAAATCTCATCAACTGGCTTTTCAGAAATTCGCTGATGATTTCCCTGTGGTCAAAGGCCAGTCCCGGCAGACGGGAGACCGGAAACCAGCGGGCAAGTGCCGCATCATCTCCTCCTGTTACCCTGGCTTTTTCAGGCAGGAATGCGTAAAACACCACGGAAAGAGTGCGATGGCGGGGATCCCGACCGATGGCATCGAATACCCTGAACTGTTCCATGCAAGGCAGTGTCAGTCCTGTTTCTTCCCATAATTCCCGCAGGCACGCCTCCATCAGCGTTTCATCCATGTTTATAAAGCCTCCGGGTAAAGCCCACTCTCCTTCAAAGGGTTCATGAAGCCGCCGGATCAGCAAAACGAGCCATTCATTTCCGGCCGGTGCCAGCACGAGGGCATCCGTTGTCACCGCGGGACGCGGATAGGTATATGTAAAACCCATAGCAATTGTTTTTGAATTTATCCCACTTCCAATCCCGGCATAATATCCTGCTGCTCTTTGACAATCGATGATCACTGGCTTCGCGTCATTAATGGTCATTTGCCCTACGGACGTCATTTTTTCCACGCTCCTTGCGCTTTGCACTTTGCGCCATCTCCTCTGAACCGAGACTGCATTTCGCTTTATGCATAAACAGGCATCAATCTTTCCTCCCGCTTTTTGAATACCGGACAATCAGATATACAATAGCAGCGATGATCAGCAGATATATAAGCAACTCGGTCCGTTCCATCAGGGTAAAATTCTTTTAATGACCCGCAAAGTGTGCGTATATCGTCGCAAATCGATGTTAAAAATACCGAACTGGTCTACATTGTCAATCCTGACTTTACCAGAGGCATGGATGATCTTATTTCTTTCCCACAATATTCCCACATGAATGATCCGGCCTTCCTCATCATCAAAAAAAGCAAGGTCTCCCGGCAGGGTTTCTTCGATGAAGCTCAGGTGGGTTCCAAGGTGTACCTGGTTCCCTGCATCCCTTGGAATGGCTATTCCGGCCATCTTATAAATGATCTGGGTGAATCCGCTGCAGTCTATCCCGAAAGGAGTCCGCCCTCCCCAAAGATAGGGAGCATTGAAATATTTCATGGCCTGGATAATCATGAACCGACGGATATCTCCCGGCTTCTTGTAATTTACATTGCCTGACATGATCATCGGGCTCCCCTCCAGGCTGAACTGTTTCAGGTAAGGATGCCAGCAGGGAAGGGTACTCCCAGCGACCAGCATCAGGTTTTGCTCCTTTGAGATGGGGACTAGGCTGAAAATATCAGTGGTAACCGCAGAAGGTTTCCTGCTGATTTTTGCATATTGTCTCGGAGAAAGCGTGGTGGTCATCTTTTGATCGATCCATCCCTCATACTCGTCAAAAGCAAGCTTAACATGCTGCCAGCCAGGAAGATAATCCAATATCTCAAAATGCTCGCCAAATAGTATCTGGGTAACCATTTCGCTTCTTTCGGATGGCTCTTTTCTGACAGGAATCAAACTTAAACCTGAAATGCCGTAATTCATGAAAAATTTGTTATTTTACGAAATCAAATATAGAATTTCCTGTTATGATTTTACACGATTAATTCTTATTCAAGCTGAAAATTATGAAAACTTTCCGGCAAAAACTGATCACCTATTCGCAATTCATTTTCAGGGTTTTTGCATTTTTTACCGCTGCCTTTTTGCTTTATCTGGTTCTCCCCTCTGAACCCCGGTTTAAATATGAATATCAAAAGGGAGCTCCATGGAAACATCAAAATTTGGTTGCCCCGTTTGATTTTGCCATTCTGAAATCAAATCAGGAAATTGAAGCTGAAAAAAGAACCTTACTGAAAACATTCACCCCCTATTTTATTACCGACACCACCGTTGAAGTGCGGAAACTTCAGGAGCTGAAATCTGATTTGCAAACCCTTATCAGTGAGAGTTATCCGAAAAAAAAAGAGGTCACGGATGAAATTGGTCAGGCGCTTGGGGATCTTTACGTTTCGGGTATCCTTGCCTCTTCCCCGCAATCCGGGGGCATACTGAACGGGAAGACCGAGATTTCAAAGATAACGGGGAAAACGGTGACCCTGATACCTGTTTCTTTGCTCCACTCTGAAAAGAGCGCTTACCGGGTTCTCAATGATAAAGTAACCCTGATCAAGAAAAGATACCCCGGAATTGCCCTTCAGATGAATATGCTCGATCTGGGCAGATACATCCAGAGTAACCTAAAATACGACGAAGAACGTTCATTGAATGAAATAAAAGAACTGGAATCGGGAATTTCAACCGCCAATGGCCTGATTCAGGAGGGAGAACGGATCATCATGCAGGGTGAAATCGTGGACGATGCCAAATTTCAGATTCTGGAGTCGCTAAAGCTGAATTACGAAAAAAGAAGAGGCGAAGGCATCAACGGTCAGCTTGTTCCCATCGGTAAATTGTTGCTGGTGATGATATTCCTGGCACTGCTTTTTGCATACATGTACACCTATAAGATCTTTTTTCTGCGAGATTCGCGGAAGCTCTCTTTCCTTCTGCTGTTTATTATCCTGATCGTTTTCCTGGCCCTGGTCATCAATTCCTATCCGGGACTCCACATCTATATCTTCCCCCTTGCCATTCTTCCTGTTGTCATCAGGACTTTTTACGATCCCAGGACCGCCATTTTCACCCTGATCATCACCTCCCTGCTCATCGGTTTTTACGCACCGAACAACTATGAATTTGTCCTTATCGAAGTATCTGCAGGCATGGTGGCTGTTTTCAGCCTGAATAAGATGCATCGCCGGGGCCATGTGGTTTTTGCCTCCCTGCTGGTTGCCATGACTTACGGCGTGGTATACACGGCCGTAACCCTTATCCAGGAAGGATCACTGGCCACTTACGACTTCAGGATGCTTCAGTGGTTTGCCTGGAGCAGCATGTTAATTCTGGTAGTTTATCCGTTGATTTACATTTTCGAGAAGATGTTCGGATTTGTTTCCGACCTGACTTTGATCGAGTTGTCCAACACCAATCAGCCTCTTTTGAGGTTACTGGCTGAAACCGCACCAGGAACCTTCCAACACTCCATGCAGATTGCCAACCTGGCCGAAGAGGTAATCCTTAAAATCGGAGGAAATCCGTTTCTGACCAGGGCAGGCGCGCTTTACCACGATATCGGCAAAGCCGCCCAACCTACCTTCTTTATAGAGAATCAGGAAATGGGAATGGTAAATCCCCACGACAAAATGAGCTATTTAAAGAGTGCTGAGATCATTATTGACCATGTCCGGAACGGCATCAAAACTGCCCACAAGTATAAGCTGCCACAGAGCATTATCGAGTTTATCGCTACCCACCACGGAACCTCGAAAGCAAAATATTTCTATCTCAAACAACAGCAGGAAAATCCCGAGAGGACTTTTGATGAAACCGGCTTTTCTTACCCTGGCCCTCTGCCCCACAGCAGGGAGGCATCCGTTGTCATGCTGATCGATGGAATCGAAGCGGCATCCAGAAGCATGAAGGATAAAACTTACAACAACCTTAAAAACCTGATCGACCAGATGATCGACCAGAAAATGAAAGACCGGCAACTGGACAATTCAGATCTCACCTTCTCCGATATTGATAAAATCAAGCAGATTTTACTCCGTAAACTGGTGAATATGTACCATATACGAATTGCCTACCCCACCGAGAAAAAGGAATAAAACAAACCGAAGAAAAATCCATTAATTTTGTATGTTCATTTTGATCCAATGAATGTGATTTGTAAATATGGGCTGTGGCTGATTCTTTTTACCGGTGTGCTGTGTGCCGGTTGCAGGGAAGAAAGTATAGAAGAAGACGAAGAAGCGCCGGAAAATACGCAGAAGTTAAACGGTTTTATCAAGGAGGTGATGTCCAACATCTATCTGTGGTATGACAAACTGCCTTCGATTGACATCAGGTATGAAACCGACTCCAAGGCCTATTTTTACAAATTGCTTTACAGTGAAGACAAATGGTCTTATATCACCGATGATATTACGGCTTTCGAAAACAGCCTGGAAGGCATCGAAAAAACTTACGGATATGCTCTTGCTTTTGGCCGCTTCTTGGATGCCACGGGCAATTTTACAGGCAATTATTTTGCAATCGTGGAATATGTTTATCCGAACTCCCCTGCATTTCGGGCAGGATTGAACAGAGGTGATCTGATCACCAGGATTAACAACGTCAGTATTACGGAAAGCAATTACAAGGAACTATACTACAGCACATCAGTTACCCTGACCAAAGGCACCTATACCACCTCGGGAATTGCCACTGACGGCACCCTTTCAATGACAGCAGAGGAACTTAATCTCGATCCCGTTCTGATGTACAAGGTCATCCAGAAGGAAGGACACCGGATCGGCTACCTGGTTTACCTGCAATACATCACGAGTTATGATGACACCAGTCTGAAAACTGCATTGCAATATTTCAGGGATAACCAGATTACTGATCTTATTCTTGACCTCCGTTACAATCCGGGAGGTCAGACCGCCGCAGCCCAATACCTTTGCAGTTCACTGGCTCCCTTAAATACTGTGAACAACGGCAGTACACTGGTCTCTTTCCAGTGGAATGAAAAATACCAGTCTTACTGGACGTCAAAGAACAATCAAAGTCAGCTTGGTGTGAAATTTAATTCTTCCGTTCCGGTCAAACTGGGGCTGAGCAAACTCACCGTGCTCACCGGCGACAATACAGCCAGCGCTTCGGAACTGACCATATGCGGGCTTGAACCCTATATGGACGTTACCCTGGTGGGGGATACCACCTACGGGAAATACACTGCTTCAACCACCATTAAACCCGAGGACTGGTATGACAAAGAATCGGAATATTCCAGTTTCAAAAACTGGGGATTGCAACCCATTATCATCCGGTTTGCCAATGCCAACGGAGTCACTAATTTTAAAAATGGTTTTACTCCCAATTACCTCGTGGATGACGCCCTTTTACCGGCTTATCCATTGGGAGACCTGACCGAACCCTTGCTTAAAAAAGCGGTTGAGCATATCACCGGAGTGCAAATCGCTGCATTGAAAAAAGCCGAAGCACCTTTCAGATTTGAGATTTTTGACCACGGTTCCTCGCGCTTTGATAACCAGAAGAGAAATCTTTTCCTGGAAAAAGATGTGCTAAAGATGAAAAATTCAAACAGATAAATCTTTATTTCAGCACATCAGGCTGTAGGGCCTTTTTATTTCCCTCCTTAATTCATCGATTCCCAGGTTTCTGCCTTTTCTGATGAATTCCCTGCCGTCAAAAAACAGGATGAGGGTCGGTGCCATAAAAATATTCCATTTTGCTGCGAGGGCAGGATTCTGATTTATTTCGACATAAACTGTCCGGATCCTTGGAAATTCTTTATTTATAAGCTCCTCCACCTTGGGCTGCAATGCCTTGCATACGCCGCACGCTCCGGTGGAGAAAAAGACCAGGACGGCCGGGTTCTCCCTGATCAACAGGACCAGTTCCTCCGGAGTTCGGATCGATTGAAACATAGGGGATGAATTTCGGTGGATGGTGATCTTACTTTGTTAAATCAGCTGCAACAATACGACGGCCGAAGCTGAAATACCCTCTTCCCTGCCTTCAAAACCGAGTTTTTCCGTGGTGGTGGCCTTGATGGAAATCTGTTCCGGATCAATGCCGAGTACTTTGGCCAAAGTCTCTTCCATCCGGGAAATATAGGGTCTCAGTTTAGGTCTCTGTGCCGTAATGACCGAATCGATATTTACAATGAAATAGTTTTTTCTTTTAACCATTTCATATGTCCTGGACAGGAGAATTTTGGAGTCGATATTTTTTAACTCACTGGATG
>CAYWTT010000207.1:0-6739 GCA_964461245.1 uncultured Prolixibacteraceae bacterium
ACAATTAAAAACAGTGTATACATATACATATTCATTGTAAATAAAACCTTTTCTTTACAGGATCTGCAAGTTAGTGAATATTTCAGAAGATTCCACATATGAGTGCTTCCCCCAGCTGAGGGACAATAATAACCTGCATTTTATCCCGGCTGATTGAAGGGGAAATCCGGAACAGCACATCAAGGGACTGGCCAAAATGGCAGAAAGTCAGCAAGGATCCTTCAATGTTTAATTTAAACTAAGTTTTATAACGTTTCATAAAAACCTGACTATTGAAATCAACAAAGATGAAAAAAAGAATCATCTTTAAAGCCTGGAATTTTTGGAGCAGCCATTATGGTTAAGAAAGTCAGAACAGCACGTTTATCGATTATTTCCAACTCCAGCCTGATTGTAATAAAACTGGGGGCCGGGATAATAAGTGGATCGGTCAGTATCCTTTCAGAAGCGATCCATTCAGCCATGGATCTTTTGGCAGCCATCATTGCCTTTTTTTCAGTGAAAGTATCAGACACGCCTCCTGATGAAAGGCATCCATACGGTCACGGGAAATATGAAAATATTTCAGGTGTGATCGAGGCCTTTCTGATTTTTGTTGCGGCCATCTGGATCATATATGAAGCCATCGGGAAAATAATCACTCCAACTGAAGTGGAAAAAGTCGGTATTGGCACCGTGGTCATGGTATTATCCGCCCTGGTCAATTTTTTTGTTTCCCGAAAACTGTATAAAGTAGCACGTGAGACCGATTCCATTGCCTTGGAGGCAGATGCGCTACACCTGAAAACCGACGTTTTTACATCGGCAGGAGTAGCAACCGGACTTTTAATGATTCTGGTCACGGGCTGGCAATTCCTGGATCCGGCGATTGCCATTATAGTGGCTGGGCTTATTCTGAAAGAATCCTATGTCTTGTTAAAAAGTGCATACTCTCCCCTGATGGATGTGTCGCTGTCTGAAGAAGAGACGAGAATTTTCAAAGAAGAACTTGCCTCAAGGAATTTATCTTTCCATAATCTCAAGACCAGAAAATCGGGGCAATACAGGTTCGCAGACCTCCACCTGGAATTGCCTGCAAACATGGAGCTAAATGAGGTTCACCGGATATGTGATGAAATTGAGAGCTCAATCAGCAGACGGCTTCCTCATATGGAAATAAACATTCATGTGGAACCGGCCGGTTCACTGCAACCCTGAGTACCCCATAGCTGAACTTTTCAGTCCGGTATCTGAAGTAAAGACTCAGACCATCCCGACCTGGTAACAGAATGGCCGCAAGCAGGCATTAAAAGAGAGAAAGTTCAGGAGAAAACGTCAGTGACTAATATTCTCAGTCAGATTTCGGGAAAACCGAAGCCCTTTGACTTCCTTGCATCCCTGTTCATCTATTTCTACAGGCACGAAGGTAAACATCCATTTCCAGGATGTTCCACCGAAGGGCACTTTCAGCAATATCCGGTTCCATCCCTTCATCAGTTTGATTTTGGTTGGTTCCCTGTAAAAATAATCTTCATCGGAGAATGGAATCTCCTCGCTTTTTTCCGTCAAACCAGGATTATTCCAGACCGGTGGGGGGATTTCATCTCCGTTGACCCATACCTTCGGAAAAGTAGTATGCCACTCTCCCTGCTGCGGGAATGGTCCTCCCCGTCTTCCCCCCGAACGTGACCAGCCATGAAAGCCGATCCATGTATCAATTACCTTTTGCATTGGTGAATAGATATAAGTGAGGGCATAAATGGTCCCTTGATTTTCAGTGACCGGCGCTGGATACCCAAAGAAATGCCTTGGGAAGATGGTCCCGCCATAAAGTGGTCCCCACCATCTATAAGATTTTCCCTCGTAGACATATTCTAAAAGCAATTTATCTTCAACCGGAAATTTTGTTTTTAATTCACCCTTATGATCAAAGGGGCCGATCAGCATCCAGGGAATATGTGATTGCTGCACATATGGGAAAGGCTTGTTCCTGAAAAAGAGGTCACGATGCTGGCATATCCGCGATTCCAGTTCTCTGAATTCCCGGTATGCTTTTGTCCCGGGAGGAGGCAATACAGCAAGATATCTTTCGCCATAATCGTCCTGTTGTCCTTTCCATGTGGCCTCCGCATATACAAGCATTCCGGGATAAACAGGATTCATCCGGAGGATATCGTTTTCACTGGCAGGGAGGTTGTCATTCCAACAACAAAGGATTCCCCCCAGGTTTACGGAATCACCTTTTCCGGTTCCGCAAATCCTGTCAAACCAAAGCTGCCACATTCCGGCCAGCGGATCGAGATGGTTCAGGTAATTCAGCCTCGAATCCAGAAAAGGGTGGCCGGGTTTAGGGTTCCCATTGGTGGACCAGAGCTGGGTTATGGAAACCGTATCGCCGGGAATATCCTGTCCGGGACGCCAGACGATGGATTTACGACGGTTCTGTTTTATCTTTTCAATCAGGGAGGGCAACAGGTCAGGGGAAGGATATTCTTTCCTGGTCCAAACCTCATCCGTACCCAGATGGATGTATGGCATCTTTTCTTCCGGAGCCAGTGAACAAAGTTCGTCTATCAGGTCTGACACTATCGGTTTTACCCGAGAATCACTCATTGAATCGATACCAAATGCCTTGCGGAAAGCTTCGCAATGGCCAGGAATGTCCAGTTCCGGGATCAGGGTGATGAACCTTTCATTACAATAGTCCAGCAGATCAAGAAATTCTTCCTGGGTATAAAACTTACCAGGCCACCTGCTCATGGTTTCAGGCCTGTTCAACTCCGGGTATTTTTTAGTTTCCAAACGCCAGCCGGGATTGTCAGTGAGGTGTAAATGGAGTACATTGAGCTTGTAAGCGGACATCACATCAACCTGTTCTTTCAATAACGGAACGGAAATATAATTCCGACCGACATCCAGCAAGAAACCCCTTATTTTAAAAGCCGGCCAATCTTCAATTTTACAGCGCTGAAACCGGGATATACCCCTAGATACACTCTTCAGTTGTCTAAGGGTCTGCAAACCACAGAAGAGACCTTCCGGCCGGAAAGCTTCAAGTTTTAATGATTCCCCGCAAATTTCGAGACGGTAATATTCATTGGATAAATGCTCATTTTTTTCGGATGGGATGATCCTGATAAATATACCCTTATTCTGCGTTTTCAGATTCTGCACAAATGAAACAACTGAATTGGGGAACAATTCAATGATCTGCCTGGCATTAAAAGAGGTCGCCTCAATTCCTACTCCAAAAACAGGAGATTTTTCTGGTAAGAAAAAACCTTTATTCCACATTATCTTCTGAGGTGCCGGAATTAAGGCCGGGAAGTCCTTTTCATTTTCATCTATAGCCCATTCTGAATGTGAAATCTCATCAGAGTTGTCAGAGTAGCCCGGGGGGATGAATCGATTATTACCCTTACCATCAGAATGAGGTGAAACCTGAATAAAACAACAGAAAGAAATAAAAACGGCCGTACACAAAAAAACATTTTTCATAGTTCCGACATAAATTGAAGTATCAAAGTGATAGCCTTTATAAATATAAGATAAAATGAAACAGCTTTACCACGATTTTATAGCGGAAACTGAGGCTGTGTTTAAATGTTTATCTGTTTCTTCATCTCTTTAAGTTCCCTTTCCAGTATTTCTTTCCTTTTCCTGAAATATGAATCCCAATCACTGATTTCAACCACGGTTTTATAAGCATTGCTATTCTTTATTGCCTGAATTTCATCATTCAATGATTTAATACGATTGCGAAGTTTTGTAATTTCCGACTTTAAAAGCTCCTTTTTTAAAATGATTTCTGATTTTGATTTAAAGTAGTTACCCTTTTCCAAATCACTCAGGATTTCAGTAACTTTTTTAAGATCATTTGAATCATATGCTTCTTTCAACAGAATAAACGTTTCCTTTGCTGCTTCTTTCAGTGCTTCGTTCACTTTGTCGGGATGACATAAAACTGATGCCATTCGAAACTTCTTTTTCAGTTCTTTCTTTTCATCCTCATTAAGCCGGAGTTTTTTTTGTTTCTTGTCTGCAATAACTTGTTCATGGTATTGCTTTTCATCTTTTTTAGCTTCTTCAAATTTCGCTTTGTCAGATTTAAACAATAATGTTCTTAATCTTAGAATTTCCAATAATATATCACCAAGTTCCCTGGAATGTCGATTCTGAAAATCAGACAGCAGCTTTTCCAATTCAATCTTTTTATCATCTATAGCATTGATCCGATTCTCGAGTATTTTCAGTCTAAATTTCAATACAATAATTAACGGAGAAAGATGGATGGTCACTGGTTTGAGGGTTAATACAATTTTTTTGATTTTTATACCGAGGGCATCAATAATTTCATTCTTCATTGATTTTTTTTAAACTATTAGATATGTGATTATTAACAGTTTCGTCATCGTTATTATAAAATTCTTTTACTTCAATGAGATTAAAATACGCATTGGAATAATTCGGATCGATCTCTAATGCTTTAACATAATCTTCTATAGCTCCCTTAAATTCCTTTAATTTAAACCTGGCAACCCCTCGATTATTAAGAGCAAAAGCGAAATCCGGGTTAATTTCTAAAGCCCTGGTAAAATCCTCTTTTGCTCCCGAGTAGTCCCTTAATTCACTCTTTATGACACCGCGGTTATTATATGCAAAAGTGTCATTAGGGTCTAATAAAATTGCTTTTGTAAAATCCTCAATCGCTCTTTGATATTCTTTTAATTCATGCCTGGCAATGCCACGATTATAATAACTGTTTGAATATTCAGGGTCAATTTCTATTGCCTTTGTATTGTCTTCGACGGATCCTTGAAAATCCTTCATTTCAAATTTTGCAGAAGCACGAATAATATAGGCAATAGAATCATTCGGATCAATGTCAGTTACTTTTGTATAATCATCAATGGCTCCCTGAAATGCTTTTAATTCATACTTAGCAAGGCCACGGCAATAATAAGCTATTGTATATGATTCATAAATCATAATAGCTTTTGAAAAATAGTCAATTGCCTCCAAATAATCATGTGGGCTATTCTTTACTTTAAAGGCAAATTTATTTTTCACCAAATATTTCGGATCATTTAATATCAAATGACTATAATTCTCGGTCCCCTTATCGAGCTGACTACTGTTTAAAGAAACAAAACCCTTATTAAAATAATATTCTGCACGTTCCAACAGTATTTTATCTGTTACCTGAATGGAAGTCCTGACTTTTGCGAGGCCCATCGGTATATAGGGAACTATCGAAGTATTTTCCGAATCGTCTTTTTTCACAGATGAATATGTTTTCAAATTTCAGAAAAAGTGCCATGTTTTCGTTCCGTTCCTAAAATACCTGTCATCTTGTAATACCATACCTTCAGTCCGTCTAAAATCAACATGACAAGAAGCGTGATCACCATTAAAAAAGTTATGAATCGAAAAGGAACCTCAGCCATTGCCCAGCCCATTGTGGCCATTAAAGTAGCCCCAACAATATTGGCAGCAACCATGCCACCGACCCATCTGCTAGGTGCGAATGACCAGAACGGATCTCGTGTCCGGGTCATTATGATGGTTTCCATTGCCGAATAGATCAGAAACAAGAACATTAAGGAACTGATCTGAACCATGCTTACATTCATTACTTTATTATAGAACCACAGAAGAGCCAGTCCGACAGTCAGCCATCCGATAGTAAAAATTGCAGATATCCTGGCCAGTTGAGGCATATTCCATTTTTCCGGGACAATGGTTGGCCAAGCTTTGTCAGTTCCCAGTGTTAAAGTAACCAAATCATTCATCACAATGATGAACACAATTAAGCTTAACGATACAGGGAAAAATCCGGTAATAATAAATCCAAAGGTCAGAAGTGCAGCTAATTCGGCGGTACGTGCCAATTTTGTAATCGTCCAGGTCATCATCCGGCGATACACGCGGTGACCACTATCAATCACTTTGGTAATATCGGACAACTTAGGTTCCGTCAATACAACCCTTGCAGCCGATTTTGCCACATCCGTGGCAGAGCTGACAGCAATGCCGACATCTGCCTGTTTCAATGCCGGAGCATCGTTAATACCATCTCCGGTCATTCCCACGACCATTCCTGATTTTTGCAAAGCCTGAACAACCTTGTACTTATCTTCTGGGTAAACATTCGCAAATCCGTCGAATTCCAAAGGATTTGACAATGCTTCCTTCAATGTACCGATTCGGGTACCGATTCCCACCTGCTCTGCAATTGCCCTGGCAGTGCCGGCTGTATCACCTGTTAACATGATTACGCGAATACCCAACTTCTGGATTTTTGCAACAGATTCCCTGGCATCATCCCTTGGCGAATCAGCTAATGCAATCAGCCCCCGGCAAACCAGTTTTCCGTATTCTCCGGCGGCGACTGCCAGAACCCTGGCACCTTTTGAACTCATCCAATCAACCTGATCAGCAAAATGGTCAGGGATTGAGGCAATTTCAGAAACTACGGCCGGAGAACCCAGTACCACATTCAACTGGTTTCCGCCTTGGCTGATTTGAGCCTCTGATATTTTCTGAACTGGATCGAATGCTGTAAAAGAGATTCTCTCGGGTATGGTTAATTTTTGTTTTTTTAAAGCCCCAAGGATTGCATTACTGATGGAATCATTGGACGTTTCGTCGCAAGCAGCAGCCGCTAACTGTATTAATCCGGCATCCTCCTGATGACCGAAAAGAACCAGTTCGGCAATTTCAGGACGATTATTTGTCAAGGTTCCTGTTTTGTCCACGA
>CAYWTT010000208.1:0-6733 GCA_964461245.1 uncultured Prolixibacteraceae bacterium
TTTGCGGGGATCGGCATGATCGATCGCCCGGAATGTGATAACCGCCATTTCAGGATCTTCCATCCTCTTGATCCGAAAGGTTGTAAGATACCATTTGGCTACAGGTTTCAGGATAGAATACAAGGGAAATCCAAACCATCGGATCAGGGGAATACTCCACTTCGGATAATGGAATACCGGTGTGGGTTCCATTAAAACCATACAACGGGGCTTTTCTTTTAAAAAACGGTAACCATCGGCCAGGATGGTCGCTCCCAGGGAATAACCCGCCATGACATAGTGTTCACCCTTTAAGCCCAGCATTCCGGTAATCTTGGCGGTATCTGCGGCCATAGACGGCACATCATAATCCACCTTGCCCTCGATCACCGAACCTCCTTTTTCCCGGGTCTCCACATAATACATCGGGGTATCCACTGACAACTCCGTTGTGAACTCATGTAGCGTGTCATACACCGTAGCCAGACCTCCTACCAGGATAACCGGATCATTACCACAATCGTTGACCGGTGAGAACAGCGTCACATGAAGTCCGACCCCTTCATCGACCTGGTACAAGGTGGTTACTCTTTCCCGGCATTCAGCGAGCCCTGCCACTCTTTCAGCTCCTGCCATTTGCCCCGGTAAGCCATTTCACACTGTTTAGGCCACGTGGAAGGATCGTGAATCCTGTAACGATCCCCACCGCTGCCCAGAATTTCCCTGCATCTTTCCGGCGAAATTTCCGAAAGGGCCTTCCAGGTAGTTATTCCGGCCTTGTGGAACAACTCTTCAATCTTCGGACCAATGCCTTCCACAATTTTAAGGTCATTTTCAGCTATTTCCATTCCGAATACCGAAGCAGCCAGTGCGGCATCAAAAACCGGCACTGACAGTGCGGCAAATCTGACTTTGAGATCTTCATGTTCTCTGGTCAGGTTGTCAAGATCGCTCTGCATTTCAGCTGATTTTGCCCTGCATGCCATCAGGTCAGCCTGTAATTCAATATAATGACGTGATTTCTTAAATATAAGCTGTCCCAGGAGATAACCCAGGATGGCACAAATCAGTCCTACCAGGATCGGAATTAATAAGCACAATGCGCACATAGTCAATTCGTTTTATAGGTTTTTACTTGATTTTGATTTCGGTTCTCCGGTTTTTCTCTCTGCCTTCTTCGGTGGAATTGTCGCCCACTGGATCATCGGGGCCTTTTGATGTGTAGTCGAGTCTGCTTTCCGCCACGCCAGCCCTGATGAAGGTTTTTCCCGCATTCTTGGCCCTCGCCATCCCGATTTGCATATTGGCCTCCCTGGCACCGCTAATATCGGTATACCCGGTTATGGTCAAACCGGCATCCGGGAATTGGGCAAGGTAAGCGGAGATACCAGCCACGGCCTGTTCCTGTTCCGGGGTCAGGATGGTCCCGGTTTGTCCCAGACCATAATACAAAACCAGCGGACCTGGCTTCATCTCTACCGGAATCAGCTCATATCGCGCAGGACCGGAGACCATTCCTTCCTGCACTGCAAGGGGTTCCCTGATCTCTCCGGAGATTTCAATCGCTGAGGAAGGAATTCCCTGTGAAACAAAGTAGTTCTTCAACGCATTGGCCCGGGCCATACCCAGATTCGGGAATTCCGAAAGGTTGGTCTCTGCTGGAGTGCAATAACCCGTCAGGACCAGTTTCTGCGAAGGATTAGCATCAAACCGTCCCTTCAGATGGCTGATCCCCAGGTTGACAGAATCGCCAACCGGCAATACTGCTTCAAAACCATTAACCGGAAATTGAAAATTCTCCTTACTGCTGAAGTTGAATCCATTTCCTGTCAAAACAAAATCACTGGCAACTTCCACAACCGGTTTGTCTGCTTTTTTACCGAACCTGACTTTACAGTAAAAATGCCCGTACAAAAAAGTTCCGACCAAAATTGTCAGCAAAATACCCAGAATGTAGAGCGTTTTTTTCGACATAATGAATCAGAGTTAATTTATATACAATATTATACAAAAAAATTATGTCCCTGATTATGAATGTATAACAATTTTCAAAGAAAAGCGATGTCGATATAGGGGAGATTGGGAAGAATACGGAATTTATCGGGATCGAAAGCAGAAAAAACGATGTGGGAGACGGTGTCCCTGCACCAGAAGCCTTTGGTGGCTTTCAGCAGGGGATCACCGGTACAACTCCCGAAATTCATAAAATGGAATTTCCGGTTGTGGTGGCGGCGGTATATTTCGCTGAGGAGCGCATGCATTACCCTCACATCCCGGTCGGATGCCGCATAATCAGTGAGGGTAAGTTCCCTGAAACTTTCGCCCTCTTTCGGGAAGGGGGCCATCGGGAGCAATGCCGACAAGGCTTTGTAGGCAAGCAATACAGGATAATAGGCAGGTGGATATTTTAAAATCATGGTTCTTTTGAAAGCACTACAGTCCCATGCCAGACAAACCCCCTGGATTTTCCCCTTCCTGTTGAGGGCCAGGTAATAGTCTTCGATCTGCAATCCTCTTTCATCCAGATTTTTCATAAAATCCTCCTCCCTGAACGGGTATCCGAAATCGCGCTGCCGGTGTTCATGGTCCAGGAGCCGAACCATGTCGGGAATATCTTCGTTTCCGGCATTCCTGACGAAATAACCGGTTTTGTTTTTAACCGGGATGGAGAAAAGGATCGACTTGACTATCCAGTCTGAAAAGATCCGGCTGGGAGGCATCCATTCATAACCCTGCCTCCCGATGAATGACTCGGCCTGTCTGTTCCCTTTCAGCGTAACGGCCAATCCCATGGCAGCCTTCTCCGCAGTGTCTGAGAAAAACAGTTTCATGGCTTTTTCCGGGAGTCGCATCCCCCGGATTTCCGGGAGTAGGTAAAAATTGTAAAACATAAAAAAGGTCTCTTTAACTCCTTTCAAATAGGCGTCAAAGTAGCCCATGGAGGCAAATCCTTTCAGGATTCCTTCGCAGAAGAAACCCAGGTGCCTGCAATCGTGATATTTCATTTCTGAAACGGCAAAAACAGAGGGTGACTTTTCAAAGGAGAGGACCAATCCATTGGCATTAACGGGTGAAGCTTTCATAATGGAGATCATCCGCTCGTTATGGGAGGAATCAAGGGGTAAGATCCGGATTTCATTCATACCTGAAGAACCTGTTTAAGTGCATTCCTTTAATAAAGATAATATTTACACAGGGGATTTCCCCGTTTACCTGATCATCTCCCGGTCCATGCCGGTGAAATTTTCAACCGCTTACCTGCACTTCAACTGCAGGGCATGGCTTTTTCTGAAGTCTTCCTCGTCATCCTGCACTGGTGATTCATCGAGCAAATCCGGTTTAAACCGGTCATCGTAAGGATTCAGCGCTTTCTGCGGATCAAAAACCCGCAAATCGGTCATTTCTGCTGAATAAGAAGTGAAATCGGGCTGGTCGGAAAAGAAGTCCTGCAGCAGGGTTGCCGTGGCATCGAACTGGTTCAACGGAGGCAGGTCGCAAATGTGGTAAATGGTTTTCAGGATCGCTCCAAAGTTGGAATGGGTTTGCGACACGTATCCGCGTTTCATCCAGGGACTGATCATCATCAGCAGAGAGCGGGTCATCCACTTGGTCGAGGTCATCCTGGGCATTGTCTTCGGTGACCATGGTCAGCATTTCAGACCACCATGTTCCTTGTCCATTATTTCAACTCCTTCAGCAGTTTAAACCTCCTGAATTCCGAGATCAGGTGCTCCGAGAACCGCATAAAACCAAGGTCGGTAAAATGAACTCCGTCTACCGTCCCTTCATGGTCGCTTTTAGTTGAAAATTTGTTGCTTACCAAAAAGATCTTCTGCTTTCCTTTCCTGGTCAATTGCCGGTATTGCTCTTCCAAGATACGGCTTTTTTCTTCCAGGCCTGACCTCTGTTCGGTATCGAAATTGGACTTTTCATACACAGGACCGTCCACAAAAACGATGGGAACACGAGGATGCTTCCTGCGGATGGTCTCTACCAGGGGGATGACCCGCTCCCTGATCTCTTCAGGCTTCATGTTGGGCACACAGTCGATCACAAAAAAGGCCGCATCAATTTCAGAAAGCAGGTCGACTACCTCTTTTTCCATCTTTCCATTGCCGCTGAACCCGAAATTCAGGCATTCCACTCCCAGTTTTCTGGAAATGATATTGGTATAAGCCATTCCCGGACGGGAGGCACATCCCCCCTGCGTGATGCTGGTACCATAGAACACGATTGGCTTGCCAGATCTTTTCTCCGGTTTTAATATCTGTCCGAGTGAGTCAATACCCACTTCCACCCGGGTCACTCCGTCGTATAAAGGGAGGTTCACTAGATATTCCCTCCACCCGGCAGGCATATGTTCCACCAATATTACCTCATTCTCCAAGCTTTTGGGAATACCGGTGCTGATATACTGCCAGCCTTCACTGGTCCGGCCATAGAGATCTATTCCCCTGATCCCGGTAGCAGCCATGTGGTCCATGTTTTTCCCGTTTACAATTTTCCATCTGACGCCGATCGACGATGAGTTGGCCGAAAAGCGAACGGTGATTCCGGCTGAGTTTGTGGAGAGATACCAAACGGCATCCCTCACCTTCCCCTTGGCCGACAAAGGGAACCGGTCGTAAGGATTTTCCCTTACCGAGTCGGTGAAGGCTATCCCTTCGGTTAAAAATACTTCTTTTCCGTAATAACGCAGAGAGGTTTTACGATCGGTTTGCGCTGCGGCAACAAAAGTGCAGAACAGACAAACCAGGATGAACAGGCTTTTGAAATTCATTTCACTATTTTTTAAAAAACATTGACAATCGTACAAGGCTCACCCTAATTCGCTGGTGAAGCAAACACTTTGAACGCTTCCATCATCCCATAGTCCAAGAGGAAATACCCTGAAGCCGAAGGCAGTTTTGCCGGGCCGAAGTTCCAGGCCCCGGGGCCGAAAATCCATCGGTTATTTTTCGTATAGAAGAATCCGAAAGTGTTTTTCAGGCTTCCGCATACTCTTACGGTAATGTTGTTGGTCCCTTCATTCAGAAAACGGGTGATATCAAGTTCATAAGGTGACCAGGCGATCAGTCCGGCAGGTTTGCCGTTTACGAGTACCTCAGCCAATGGTCCCGACCATTTGGTCAGGCTGATTTTATACTTTACCTGGCCCGGCTTTTCTACCGTGAAAGGTTGGGTATAACTCACTTTCTGGGAATAGAACGGCAAACCGGCTTCCTTCCATGATCCCATTGTGGTCAGTTCTCCCGGGGCGATTTCAAATCCCCTTTCTCCAGGCAATACCAGGAAATCACCCAGAATGTAAACCGGCATCACCTCGCTTTGAACGGTCATCCGGGGTGCAGTAAGCGTGAGGATATTTTCACCGGCTTTCAGGAATTTCCCGATGGCAAAAACCGGGAATTCCCGGTCGATCCAGAATTGATCTTCGGATTGGGTGAGTGGATGCCCGTTCAGGTTGATCTGCCATAACCCGGGCTGTTCAACCACGGCTTTCACCGACTTCAGTAAGGTATCCTTCAGGGAGGGATTAACCGTAAAATGGTAACTGACTTCAAATCCCGGATCTTCCCTGAAAAGTGAATCCAAATCCAGGTAATTTTTTTTATACTGGATTCTGTGATGCCAGGGATTACCCGTTTTTATTCCTTTCTCTCTAAAAAGCGAGTCTTGCGCAACCATGAAATAGACCTCTTTCAGATCTGTTTTTGGGGTTTTCAGATCAAGATAGTTTAGTACCAGCAGGTTTTCCGATTCCCGTTTTACCGTGACCGGACCGGTTGGTTGCACCTCGTTGCGTATGGACGGTTCAGGCGTATACTTGTTTACACCAGAGAGCTTTTGATCAGTAACAGCAAAAAGGGCACTTCCTGCCGGCTCCAGATCCACATGAAAGGTTACCTTTTCATCTTTCCCTTCTGCAGGGTAATCTGTGATTTCTCCGCTCATCGGATCGAAACGGGTGACATATTTCCCTTTCATGGAAAGCGTGGCAGAAGCCTTGGAGGATGCATGGGAATTGACCAAGAAAAGCAGTTGCCCGTCATCGAGTATCCTCCGCTGGTGATAAAGCATTCCGTTACGGGTATGGTCGGTCATGGTGAAATCATCCAGGGCCAGAAGAGCCAGGGCTTCCGGCTGATCAAGGCTGTCGGCCTCCTGCCATTTTCCAGGGAAACGGGAGGCCAGTTCAGCAACCTCTGTGGATTCTTTTCCGTCGACCCGTGTGATATTCTGGGTAAAGGAGAGTATTTGGCCCCCGTTTTCCATGTATTTCCGCAAAAGGTCCACTGTGCTGCGGTCGAGATTCTCCATATCAGGTGGGATCACCACCAGGGTATAATCCCTTTTCCCCACCCGGAAGATTTTCCCGTCGACACTTCCCAGTGTGCGGATCACATTTTCCGATCCCAGGTCGTATTCTATCCGGTGCTGCTCCATCCGGTAGACCAGGTTTTTGAAACCTGTACGGATGGTATCGATTTCTGTATTCCTAACTCTCCTGGAGAAGTACATCCAGGCGGTGGTGTTGGGTTGAAGCATCAGCGTATGGTTGATCTGTTCACCCGATGAGAGGGCCATACAGATGCGCCCGATATAGTCGCCCAGCAGCCTGTAGTTATCCCACCACGGTTCCTGGTAAGAAAAGGAAGGGGGATAATCAAATTTGCGGACGCCGGTCATGGTATAAAAACTCAGGTGTTGATTCACCAGGTTGACCCCCATGACGCATTCCCAGTCCACCAGT
>CAYWTT010000209.1:0-6723 GCA_964461245.1 uncultured Prolixibacteraceae bacterium
ATGAATTAAATTTGAATGAAAGAAAATTATCAGACAGAGTTTAATTTACACTCCCATAAAATAGTTCGCGGTCTTTTTTTGAAAGTCCGGTGGGTGTAATTGTGATGTTGCCGATCAGTATCTCCCCCAATACCCTGTACAGGAGGTCTGACAGTTTTGCTATCTTATTTATATCCATTAAATCAGAAAGTACTCTGATACCCATTTCATTTGGTTTCTCCATTTTTCTGAATTTTATCTCACACCTTAAAATATTTCCATTAACAGAATATTGTAGCCCCTTGTCATATACTTTAATGTAATACTGCGAATGAATACATTCTTTAAAGTGCATATTGTGCAATTTCCTTTGCTGGAATCTCTGCCCGCGGTGCAGGATAAATGAGTTTAGTATAGTCCCCGGGGAATCTTTGGTATGAAGATTAAGGCCTACCTCGATGTTTACCAGCTGTATATTATAGAGATTTACATCCAGTTCGTCCTGTATCTGCAGTAATGCCTGATGAAGATCTGAAATTGAAAAATCGTTATAGTTATGTTTGCCCTCATTAAAAAACTTATGGACGCTGCCTTTAATTTCTATATAACTGCCGTTATCCACCAGTTCAAGGCCTTTATACAAAGCCACAGGAGGTTTCATAAGGTCCACTTCTCCGGTTTTGGTTGAATGTGTCCCTTTAAATTCCAGCCTTGGATTTCTCCTTATTTTATCAAGATCACTCCTTAGCCTGGCTTTTATACCGTCAATCATCCTCTTTTGAATTTTATCTGATCAATTTCCTCCAGCGCTGAATTAAGGTCTGAGGCACGAAATTTCATCTTCTTTCCCAGACGAAATCCTTTTATTTTTCCCTCCTTGGTATACTTAGATAATGTTACTTCAGAAACCTTTAACATCTTTGCAGCCTCCTTTCTGTCAAGGAATTTAGTTTCCTCTTCTTCATTCAGCAAATGTTTACGCAGTTCAATTTGAATGACTGATGCCATCATGTCTCGAAGTTCATTTTCTGTTAATTCTGTAAATATTTTACGCATATTTATCAGTTTTTAATAACATTTAAATTCAGCTTGTTGAATTTGAATGCAATAAGATCAAAGTTAATAAGCCTGAAAGGGAATGAAGGATTAAATTATACCGAAAGGAGTATATTTTATACCTAAAGTAGATTAATTTCATATGTTGTATAATTCAATCCAGCTCGGTTTTTTTTATTAAAAACGTCTAATATTATTAACTTTCAACCCTTAATCCAAAAACTGATCAATGGAGCTATCTCAGGGACTAATAATTAAGAATTTAATTCCACATGAACCTGTGAAAATTACTAGGATTGTCCCCCTTGGAAATATGACCTCGATATACTTCACCGGTATCAATTCCAATATTTCTAGCAACAGACTTCTTTCTGATGAAGATATAGACAGGCTCGAGATTATATCCAAAGATGGTGTTTTTTCCTTCAGTGGCGACCCTGATAAATTCATACTTTATGCCGAGGCGGAAAGAATATATTCTGCATACCAATTCGATCCACTTTTTGCAGTAAACTGCAGTGTAATAGATCCATTGCCACACCAGGTCGAGGCTGTTTATAAGTATCTGTTACCACTGCCCAATATCAGATTTCTACTGGCTGACGATACTGGTGCAGGTAAAACCATTATGACCGGCCTTCTGATTAAGGAGCTTATGATGCGCGACCTGGTTGACCGAATACTGATCATCACTCCTGGTGGACTCACCAAACAATGGCAGGAGGATGAACTTGGCCTGAAATTCAATCTCCCTTTTAAACTGGTAAACCGGGCCATTTTTAATGGTGGCCCCAATATATTCACCTCCAGCAGCAAACTGGTCACATCCATTGACTTTATCCGGTCGGATGATGTTTTAAATGTTTTGGAAACCGTCTCCTGGGATATGGTTATCGTGGATGAGGCTCATAAACTCAGTGCATTTGATTATGGGCAGAAACGTTACCGGAGCAAAAGATACCAGGCACTTGAAAAGATTGCAGTTAAATCTGAACACCTTCTTTTATTGACTGCGACACCACACCGTGGAAGGACAGACACTTTCCGAAACCTGCTCCAACTGCTCGATGAGGACATTTTTGCCAGTGACACTCTTGTTACGTCAAGAATCAATGAGATCAACGAGTCCGGAATCAACAAGTTTTTTATTCGCCGGTTGAAAGAGCAGATGAAAGACTGGGCTGGTAATCCGTTATTCAAGGAAAGGTACACAAAAACTATCATGTACAACCTGACAGCCGAAGAAAAACGACTGTATGAAAGAGTAACCCACTATCTCACAAAAAGGAGGGAGGAAGCCAAAGCTCAGTCTAACATCCATGTCTCTTTAGCCCTTATGGTAATGCAGCGCAGGTTAACCAGTTCGATATATGCAATTTTAAGGACATTGAGAAACAGGTATGATGCTCTTAACGGATTACTCACCCAACTAACTGAAAATCCGGGACTATGGAGGCAACGCGAAAAACTGGATCTGGAAGTTGCAGACATTGAAGACTATGAAGAACTCGACGACAATGAGAGGGAAAGTCTCGAAAGTATCATGTCTGATCCAAAGAAATTCAGGCTCTTTACCACATCTAAAAGTCCGGCTGAACTTCGGGAGGAGAAAGAACAAGTCAGCCAACTGGTTAAATTTGCTGAACATCTATATAACAGCAACCAGGAGGAGGCAAAATTCAGTCGTCTGAAGGAATTACTGAAAGAACAGGGTGCGTTCGACCACAAGGAAGAGAAGCTCGTAATTTTCACAGAACACAAAGATACACTGGATTACCTTTCAGACAGGCTAACCAATAACGGATACCAGGTAGTTACAATCCATGGAGGAAAATCGGTGGATGAAAGAAGAACCGCCCAGTTTGAGTTTGCGCAAAATGCACAGATCCTGATTGCGACCGATGCAGCAGGTGAAGGAATAAACCTCCAATTCTGTCGTTTGCTGATCAACTGGGATATTCCATGGAATCCCAACCGTCTGGAGCAGAGAATGGGCAGGATTCATCGCTACGGGCAGAAACAGGATGTGCTGGTGTTCAATATGGTAGCTCAAAATACAAGAGAAGGTAATGTTCTGGAAAAACTGCTGAAAAAGCTGGACCTCATCCGTGAACAATTAGGGAATGACAGGGTGTATGATGTGATCAGCGACATTTTTGAGGAAGTGGGACTGGATGATATCATCGACTCCACCTTCAACCAGAAACACACCAAATTTGATGACATCATAGATATTGAACTTACCAGGGAGAACATTGAAAAGAAGATCCGGGAGCAAAAAGAAAAAATGGCGCACAGTGAGGTGAATTATTCTGCTGCCAGAGATTTAAAGGACCTGTCTGATGAACGTAGATTACAGCCTATTTATATTCAGCGATTCTTCGAAGATGCATTCACCTATCTAGGCGGTAAACTTGAAAAGATTACACCATCGGTATTCAAAGTTCTTCAAATGCCTGAATCCATCTCAAATACGCTCAGGAGCGATTACAATATCTCTGCTGATCTGACAGTCTACCAGTTCTGTTTTGACAAGCAGGTGTTCCTGAGCTATAATCCAATCAATGGAGTCTCCAGGATGTTCTATATCAATCCGGGGAATCCAGTATTCGACACATTGATTAAGGTGGTCAGGAACCAGTTCAGGGAAGAGATGATGAAAGGGACCATCCTGGTTTCTCCCGATGATAAAGATCCTTACCTGGCGTACCTGGTCAAATCGCAAATCATTGACAACCGGCCATCAAAGGGAACAGAAAACATTGTTGATGAGTCCATAAACCTGATTTTGAATGATGGCTTTAACAAAATACGGGCTACTTCACCTGCAAAGCTGATTGACCTGAAACCACCTGCTACCTTTGCAAAAATCATTAGTGATCCCCAACCGGTGAATGAGGATGCCATTAAAGAATGGTGTTTCGGGACCATCACCATGCCACAGTTTGAAAATACACGGCTACGGATTACGGAGGATATGAAACAAAGGAAACAGTACCTTGATGAGGCATTTACCAATGTCATCTTTGATCTTACCGATGAAATCAATAGTCTGCAAGCAAAAATTTTACTTGGAGACACCCGGGTAGAGGATAAAATACTAAAGAAACAGGCAAGAATTACTGAGCTGAAAACCAGGAAAATGGAAAGACAGATCAAACTGGATGCCATGGCACAATTGTCCCCGAAAAGTCCGGAAGTACTCGGCTGCGCATTTGTCGTTCCCCTTTCGCACATTGAATACCATAGCCATACAGGGATGTACCGGGATGATGATGTAGAACTGACAGCTATGAACGTTGCGATGGAATATGAACAGGCAAACGGATGGAAGCCCGAAGATGTATCACTGCTGAACCTGGGATATGATATCAGAAGTGTGTACAGTGATTATACAAAGCGGTATATTGAAGTAAAAGGACGCAGTGCTGTCGGAGGAGTCATGTTGTCTGAAAACGAAATGTACAGGCTCGGACAGCTGGGTGATTCAGCCTGGCTGTATATTGTTCTGAACTGCAAATCGGAGCCTGAATTGATCCGGATAAACAACCCAGCCCACGTGTTGCGTTTTGAGCAGAAATCAAAAGGAATACAATATTTTCTTTCTGAAAAGGAATGGAATAAATACTTAAAATCATAAATTTGTCCAATAATATTCTTCGGCCACGTTTCGTGGTCGGAAATAATTAATGGTCGTGAAAGGAACAGAGATCGTACATATTGCTATTGAAAACCTGATAAAAACTGCGGAGGCAGATGGAAGCTGGGAAGACAAGACTAACCATGAACTGGATGGTGTACTTACTTTATTCATCGGCAACGAGAAAGTTGCATTCAATGCTGAAATAAAGAAAGAACTAAGGAATCATCAGATTACACAGCTTGAGTATTATGCCCGTACACATCCGCCTTTCATGATTATTGCCGGACGTATTTTCCCGAAAATAAAAGAGCAATTGAGACAATTAAAAATAGCTTATCTGGAGGCCAATGGAAACGTTTTCTTCGATGTGAATCGTTACCGGTATTATATTGAGGCAAATATACCTTTCCAAACGCCAAAAGAAAAACAAAACAGAGCCTTCACCAAAACAGGAGTAAAAGTTTTATTCCATTTTCTGCTAAAACCTGAACTAATTAACCTTACTCACCGGGAAATAGCTGAAATAACAGGAGTGGCACACGGCAATATTGCCTATATTTTTAATGGGCTGAAAGAAAACGGATTTTTAGCCCGCCTGAATAAAAACACATTTCAGTTAATGAATAAAAAGGAACTACTTGATAAATGGATGGTAGCCTACAAGGAAACTTTACAGCCCACGCTTGAAATCGGCCGGTTCCGTTTTGCCAATAAAGAAAATTTTATACACTGGCGAAAAATTAATCTGAATGAAGGAAATGCATGGTGGGGAGGTGAACCTGCGGGCGATTTGCTGACTGATTATCTGCGCCCGGGTGAACTTACACTTTATACAACAGAAACACGTAACGAACTGATACGAAATTACCGCTTGATCCCGGACCAGGAAGGAGACATTAAAATTCTCAGACAATTCTGGAAAAATGAATTTATTACCGAAAACCAAAACACAGTGCCTCCCCTTCTGGTTTATGCCGACCTGATGAATACTGGTAACAACCGCTGCCAGGAAACCGGCCGTATCATTTGGGACAAATACCTTGCCCATGAGTTTTAAATCCCTGACACCCTGGTTTAAAGAAGTATTCACCCTGGTGGATGCTGCCTGTAAGGAATTGGAGATTCCTTTATACCTGATTGGTGCACAGGCACGCCATTTTCACCTTGCCGAACAGGGGATAAAGCCCGGACGCGGTACAATGGACATCGACTTTGCCATAATGCTGCCGGATATGGGGATATACGATGTGCTATTTGACAAATTGATTTCTTCTGGATTCCGGAAAGTTACCGAACCATACCGCATCATCCATGATGAAACCAATACAGTGGTTGACCTGCTCCCATTTGGCGAAATAGAAGAGAGAGGAACGGTAAAGTTTACCGATCGCAAAACAGAACTTTCGGTGGTGGGATTAAAAGAGGTTTTAAAAGAACCTTCGATACTGAAACTTGATGAAGAAACAACTGTTCTGGTTACTCCGCTGGAAGGACTCATCATCCTGAAGCTCATTTCGTTTGATGAAAAACCAGAGCGCATGAAAGATTTGGATGATATTCATGATGTGTTGATTCACTACTTCGAACTGAATATGGACCGGTTCTACGACATGCTACCTGACAGTATGAAGGGATTCAGTGAAGAACATTTCACACTGGAGGCAGGAGCATGGCTGGCTGGATACGATATAGGGAAACTACTGGCAGAACACAGTGCACTAAAACAATATATTGTTAGTATACTTGAAAATGAAATCAATCAGGATGCCGGGAAGATAAGCCGTTATTTTTATAACAAATCATTTTTTGAAGATATTAAAACGATAAAACACCTGTTTGGTCTGATATTGAGAGGAATACAAGAATCATGACCGAACCCAGAAAATTGATCGAAGTAGCCATGCCCGTGAAAGAGGTATCGGCAGAGAGTGTCAGGGATAAATCGATCCGTCACGGCCATATATCCACCCTTCACTTATGGTGGGCACGCAGGCCGCTTCCAGTCTGCCGCGCGGTGGTTTTTGCCAGTTTGGTGCCCGACCCGC
>CAYWTT010000210.1:0-6693 GCA_964461245.1 uncultured Prolixibacteraceae bacterium
CAGCCCATTTTGCAGCTACAGCCCCCGTTACCAAATCAATTGGGTCTATTGGTGAATAATCTATCCTTCCTGAAGATTTATCCCACCACTTCGGATTCCATGACCCCAATGCAGCTTCACCGCCCGACATGATATCGATCATTGCTGCTTCTGAGTTTGGCCAATTACTCCAGGTTTTAGTTCCCAAGTCCCGAGTTTCCCCGTCACCGGTTTCCCATTTCACATTAACCTTTTGGGTCTTATCACCACCTTTATCATTCAACCATTCCAGGTCTTTTTTCCCATTATTTTTTAATGTTAGCACCCATTCGTCGTAATTCATTCCGTTCAGGTCAATGAATTTTATCGGATTACTTCCAGAAAAGTGATAAGGTGATTGAGAATAGTAATCTTCTGCCAATTGGTCAATGCTATGCCAGCTTCCCAAAGCGTGGTCATAGAACCGTGCCCCATAATCGTACCACTCCAAGCCCAACGCATCCTGGTATTCCTTGCCATTGTATAGATACTTGTTGGTACTGTTTCCGGATGAAAGTTCACTTATTTCCATCCCGAACGGGTAATAATGCCGCTGCTGAATCGTATCGGCCAAGCCATTGCTCCCCTTGTGAATTACCACCCTTGTATTGCCCAGATGATCCTTCAGGTTATATTCATAATCCCAGCTGCTTCCGCTCTTCACAGCACGGCCTTCAGCCGTTGTAAAATATTTTAAAGAACGTCCCTCGCTTACAGTTTCATACACAAACGGCCCGCAATAGTCCACTTTTGTGGTGGTTCCATTGTTTTCAACCGTCTGGCGAAGCTTCTCTCCATCAAAAGTATAAAAATAATGTATTTTTTTATTGGAACCAAAATCAACTTCTTTGGGCAGATTCAGCAAATTGTAAGTGAGGCCAATATCTTTGGCCGACTCATAATCCATATTCCCGTTGATGTCGTATTCATACATATAACCGTCTACGGTTCCCGGGTAGTCCACCACATTGGAAACGTCCTGAGAATAGTCGTCGATATAGCGGATATGATTCCCGTTGTTTGTAAAAATCAGGGTATCGATATAGGTTCCATTCGATTTACAACGTACGATTTTGTTGAAGTTCCCATTTTTATCATACGCATACCTGCAATCAAATGCGGAAGAAGAATACCCTGTTTTGTTGAAATCAGCAAAAGTAAGCCGGTTGGCCCCGTCATAATAAAACCGGTACAACATATCATAATGGTTAGCTGTACCCCATTTCATCCCTGAAATATTCCCGTTATACCGGGTTATGCCTCCCGACGGGGCTGAGTTATAATACAACCTAAGGCCAAATTTGTCATTCTCTGAAAATGAGCATGTGGTGTCGATTTGGGTTAGCCATCCCCGGATATTGTATCCGTAGTCAATTCTTTGCAGAAAATTGCTGCCGCTTTGCGAATGAAGGTATTTGTCAGCCAGTTGCCCGGTTGCATTATAATTACAGGCTGATAAAAGGGTTGCTGTCCCTCCGGTTGTATAAGTGGATTTCATCGGTCGTCCACGATGGTCGTATGTATAGGTCTGATCGAGAATCGTGGTATTTAAGCTGTCCACATGACGATGATACGTGCGCACCACCTGCCCGGTAAAATTGTATCCGTTGGTTATATATTCCAAACCTCCCAGATGATTATCGCTTACGGTCTGAATTATCCTGCCAAATTTGTCATAGTAATATGCCGCGGTAATTACAGTGTCCATGCCGGTTTCATATTCCAGTGCATAGGTCTGTGTCCAGGTAAGCCGTCCTGTATTGTTGCTTGCCTGGGTTACCCCTACCGTGGAGGCATCCGCTGAATAATAGGCCTTTTCCGGAGGCAAACCGGTATAATTGGTGTAATTGAGTTTTTTCTTCGGAACTTTGGCGGTAATGTTGCTGATATAACTCAAATTTGAAGAAGAACTCATCCTTGAAACCAGTGTATCTCTTGGTATTGTATCAGCCCAAATCCCTGTTTCACTCAGCCTGTTTAATTCGTCATAAACCGAATAAGTCCATTGCCCCGTGGTATACGCTCTTTGTTTGGCATCCTGCGTAAGAACCACCCGGTCGCGGGCATCGTATATATAGTAAATCCAACATCCACCCGGAGTATATTTATCAGTCAGCCTTCTTCTGCTGTCGTATTTGTAATAAAAGCAGTAGTTAGTATCAGCAGGAGAATTTCCCATTGGTTGAACCACACAGCGAAGCAGTCCGAAATCGTCGTAGCAATAATGTGTTACCAGTAAACAGGCGCCGTCGGAAACCTCTTTTCTCACCATTTTACCTTCAAAATCGGTATATTCTTTAACCACATTTTCGTCTTCATCGGTAGTCTGATTCAGAAACAATTTACCGGCAGCATAACTAAATGAGGTATAGGTATCTCCGGAATATTTCCAGGATGTGATGGCCGATGTATTGGTCTTATAATCGAATTGTACGGGATGGGCGTTCAATTGCCAGGAAGCTCCGGGGGCTCCCTGTTTTAAAACCCGGTTCAGGGGCGAGGCTTCATACCCGGTTACCGCATAACCCTTGCTGCCATCTATGAAACCATAAAAAGAAGTAAGAAAAGTATTCTGTTGTGTTTTGAAAGAAGATTCACCAATATAGGCACCCGCGTTTGAACTTATTGCGCAGGGCAGAAAAGTGGTGTCTGATCTTCCATACACATCATAGGTCTGATAAGAAACCAAATCACTCCCTGATTGCGTGGCTTTTACAGAAACGGTTTCTTCCACGCGGCCCAATCCATCAAAATATTGTATCACTGGTGAAACTCCACCAGTGTATATTGTATCATCTGATTTGCGAAAAGTATAGGTGATGATATAATTTTTAGTTGAAGTAGGCGACACTGTTTGTGAAGCGCTGGAAATGTCAGCAGGTAAATTTCCCGGTCCTCCCTGTCCCCGGGCGACAAAGGCCGACAGAGAGAGGAAGATGATTACAAAAAATCGGTATTTCATTTTTATGTATTTTAGGATTGAATAACTACTTTTTCACAACTACTCTTGATACTTCCCGGAAACCGTTACCTGAGATCTCAATGACATATATTCCTTCCGTATTACCGGAAAAATCAATACTGTAAGTGGCATTCATCAGGGCAGATATTTTTTTCTGGCTAAACAGTTTTCCTGAAGCATCATAAATCCGGAGTGTGGCCTTTTCGTTTACCCAGGATGAGGATGGCTCCCAGTATACTAAACCACCGGTTAATGTGGGATATAACCTGAACCCAGACTGAGCCTCTTCTTCATTGGTAATAGTGGCGCTTTTTGTACTGGTCAGGGTCAATTCACCAGTATATACGCAACCGTTATCATCCGTAACCGTTACAGAATGGGTGCCTGGCTGGTCGGTAACCATATACCTGGAAACAGAGGCATCATTATCCCAGGAATATTCTTTGAATCCCGATCCGGCATCCAGTTCCCACTGAGAATCCTTTTTACTGTCAACGGTATGTTTATACGTAATGTTCAGTGGATTTTTTGCTCCACAGTTGATTATCCTTGCAAGGTAAATGTCTTCTTTTCCGGCTGATTGTAAGGTTGTTTCCCCGATTTCAAATTTTCCCCGGAATTCACCAGCCAGGTATATCCCTTTTTGTGTGGCAATTAATGCACAGGGGAAACTGCCTTCCTCATTTCCAAGGGAAAGAATGTCTGATGGTTGGCATTCGGAAGTAAATGTGGCCACAAAGGTATTGGAACCATGCTTGCTTACTTCGATGCGTTCATCACCAAAATCCAGTTTGCCGCTAAATGAACCTGAAAGAAGAATCTGCTCGCCTGATTTAACCATTCCAACCGCTTTTTCATTGCCTGTTCCCCCTACCTGGTAAAATGATATTAACTTGCTATTTACATCTCTTTTAATCAGGATTATGTCACTGCCTCCCCTGCAGGTAACTTCAGTATTCCCAATTTTGACACTATACCTGAAATTGGCTAGTATCCAGATGGCTGAACTGTCGCGGATTATCTTAACTGGTTCCACTGACTGACCGCTTAGCGGATAGGATACCTCTCCGGTATTCCCTGTTTGGTCGCTTTGCGATATATAAAGGTACTGCGATCCATCTTTCTTAGTCTGGGGTGCTTTGCGGTCACCAAAACATCCCTTGGAAGTGAGTCCGGTCATATAAATATTTCCATCTGTACACACTGCAAGTGAAGCCTGAATATCATTGCCCTCGCCCTCATAGGATTTTATCCAGTTTAATTTTCCGGCGCCTGATACCTTCCCAAGGTAAGCCTCTGTACCTCCTTTTGAGAGATAAGGAATACCTTCCGTAAAAAGGGTGTCAGCATACCACCCGGTAATATAACATCCGCTGTCAGGCGATGTGGCCAGATCGGTCAATTCCGTTTTATTGTTGCTTCCCATTACTGAATATCCGGTCATAGTCATCATCTTATCAAATCCGGTTACCAATATGTTATTCAGATATTTCCCATGAAATTTCCTGTCTCCAACCTGAAGTTCCCTGTTAAACTGAATGGGGAGTATAAAGCCATTTTGCCTGATGGGTATGATCTTTTTGATATAATCATACCCGCTTCCCCCTAATGAAATTGCTTTTTCAAAGGTGCCGTCGGCTTTATATCCGGCAATGAAAATATCGCGACTCCCTTTTGAAACCAGGGTATCATTCTGAAAAACGATTTTATCATAAAAAGCTCCAGTTAAGAGAATCTGCCCATCGGATAACTGAGTGATATCAGTAACAACATCCCATCCTTTACCCCCGGCCTGGCTGACTTTGCCGACTTTAATCTGCTGGCTGTGCGCTGGGAACAGACAACATACAATTAATATAATCGTAGCTATTTCTTTCATTTTTATCACGTTTAAAAATTCAGGAATTTTTTACTTATCCAATTCTTTCATTGGTTGGCATAGTGATACACAAATTTTTTCAATAAATTCTGATCGGTGTTCTTAATGTATTTAAGTCTTCCGTAACTGTCATACTGATAATATACCGTGACTCCTTCGGGGCCGGTCTGAGAGGTCATACCCCTCAGTGGTCGATAAGTGAAAGTTGTTACCAGCGAATTGAGCAGAGTGGAATTGCTTCTTAAGCTAGAATTAAAATTGTTCCATTTTGTTTTTTGAGCCGTTGTGGTTAAATCACCTACATCGTTTAATAAACCGGTCAAATCGGATGATCCGGCTTGAGATACTGCAGAATTTACAGCCGTAAGAAGAACTGAATATGAAACATTTTCAGCCTTTACCACAGGATATTTGGAATTATATCCCCAAATTAAAGATGTGTTAATGTTATCTTTTCTATGATACTGTTTCAAATTCCCACAATTATCATAATCATCAAAAAGAAGTTTGGTGTTATAGGTACCATTTTCCAGTTTATCAATATAATTGGGGTAATATCCGCCTGTGCTGTACATCAGATAATTGACCATATTCCCTTCCACAGTTTTATCGGCTATGCCATCGTTATTATTGTCAAGCGTTTTTTCATTTTTAATGACCGGATCTAAAATATGTAAATTCTTAATGGATTGATATACATTGCTTCCGGATGCAAAATCGAAAGGATAATAATACGTTTCTGTCAGTTTCTCTCCGAGACTGGTGTTCCATGTTTTGGTTCTCAGTTTATTGTAGCTGCCTTCATAAGTGAATTCTGTAACTACTTTTGTACTGTCACTGTTGAAATAATCGACAGTTGTTGTTTCTGACAACAGACATTTGGTATAAACATTTGAAAAGTATTGAAAATAATAATGCCAATCCCCAGCCGTTGTCTTACTCTCGTCTCTTGCAACCTTCCAGTTTGGAGTGTATTCGTCTTCCCATGTATAGGTGTTGCTATACGTGTTTCTTTCCTTTTTGATCAATGTCCCTGAGCTGTTATAAATATTTTTTTCAAGAAGCCTTCCCCTGAAATTTTCAAAACTACTGGGAGGACAAAATGGAAAATTTTGATGGGAATTCCATCCGTATAAATCAGGGAAATCTGCCGGTGAAACAAATTTATATTCGGTATAACCATTATTAACACCTTTGCTTTTTAAATGTTCCAATACCCTTTTATATCCGACAGGCCCCCATTTGGTATTACTTAATGTAGTTTTTGAATTACTTGTCAACGTTCCGAAATAAAAACCAGTGCTATTGCATGTATTGAAGTATTCATCCCATAAGGTCAGATATACAGGATGATTGAGGATATAACCTGAAGACAAACCATTGTTGTTAAGGTAAGTATACGATTTAAAAAGTACAGTATCTCCGTTAGCCAATTTATCAGTAATTGATTTTATCCTGAGCCCACCTGCATATTTGTTTTGATCCTCCAGTTGATTTGTATACCTTAATCTACATGAGAAAGGGTCATCCAGGCTGCATGAGTCGGTAGGATCATACGAAAAATCAAAATTATAAGTCCCATTGGAAAGTAATAGCTGTACAGCCTTTGTCCTGATGCCGGTATCATATTCATTTTTTGTAAATGACACAGATGCCAGTTCACTAGAACTATTAAGATTTTTAATAGTGAAATAAATTATACAGCTGGCGTCCTGAAAACAAGCAGGTAAAACTTCCAACGTAAAACTGAATGTAGTGAATGGCGCCGTATAATTAGAAACATCTATTTCAACGGGAGAAGCTGAATAATCACCTGTCAATAAATAAGATTTGC
>CAYWTT010000211.1:0-6691 GCA_964461245.1 uncultured Prolixibacteraceae bacterium
AAATTCGGGATTGAAAGGTTTTTCAATGGATATCTCGATTTGTTGTCAATTACCTTTATTACCCGTTTTGCCAAGAAACCCATGCACTTTTTCGGTCTGCTGGGAACCTTTACCTTCATCCTGGGATTTGTGGCTGCCCTCCTGGTGGGTATTCACAAACTGAATATGCTGGCTAAAGGGATCAGGGCACCGCTGGTCACTGACAATCCCTATTTCTATCTCGCCCTGACTGCCATGATCATCGGCACCATGCTTTTTCTGACCGGCTTCATTGCAGAACTTGTTTCCCGCAGTTCCTCGGAAAGAAACAAATACCATATTGAATCAAAAACATTCTGATTCTCTGAAAATTCACATAACCAACCTGCATTACCGAAAAAACAGTCCTGAATATGGAAAATCCCATCGAATTCCCGAAAAGAAGGGAGATTATTGAGATCATCACTACCAGTTTGCAGTTTATCAGATCAGAGTTCAACCCTCTGGCAAAATACACGCTGATTTATGCCCTTCCTTTCATTGCCATACTGGCCGGGCTCCAACTGGTTCTCACGTCAAAACTCACCGCCGCTCTGGAGTTGATCAAAGACCTGGAACCCGATATGATGCTTCAGGAATTGGGAGGAATTTACAAATACTATCTGCTGATCCTGCTCTTCAACATCTTTGTTCAATCCCTGTTCATGTCGGTGATTTTCACTTACATTCATGCTTACCTCGACAGGGGCAGGGGTAATTTTACCACGGGGGAGATTACTTCGGCCTTCTTCACAAACGCCTATATTTCCATGGGTACAACCCTTATTGTTGCTGTTGTTTCGGTTTTTGGACTGATTTTTTGCATTCTTCCCGGGATATTTCTGGCTAATTCACTCTCTTTGGCTGTTTTCATTGCAGTCTATGAAAGACGGGGGATCGGATATGCGCTCACCCGTTCCTGGAAGCTGGTCAACCTGCAATGGTGGGGAACCTTTGTGCTTAACCTCACCGGGATCGTCATCATGCAGATCGCTGCCATGGCTTTGTCTGCCCCTGCGACCTTCGGTCCCGAATCAGACGTGCTCTTTGAAAAGGGGGAATCATTTGCCCAGCTGGCCTCCGACTGGAGGGTATGGGTATTTATAGCCTCTTCCGTGATCAGTTCTTTGCTTGCAGTGATCTCTTTTGTCTTTCAAGCCTTTCAGTATTTCAACCTGAAAGAGAGGGAAAAAGAATTCCCGGTGGTCAGCTGAACCAAATGCTATAACCTTTCACATCAAATCTTTTCAAGAAAAATGAAACCCAATCCCGCACCGGCATCGGAAAGGCAATGAGCAATGACACCCGAAGGGCATATGATCATCCATGACACAAGGCAAAGGGGATTGCACGATCAGAAATCAGAAACCTCTTCCTCCCTCTGAATTTATCTTCATGTTTCAGAAGGAATATTTGTCATCCAGTGAAAGGTGTTCCCTGCAAGCAAGATATTCTTCAATAATTCGTTTCATAATAACTGAAACCGGTTCCACCTGGTTGATCATGGCAGAGACCTGACCTATTTCAAGTTCGCCTTCTTCCAGATCACCTTCGAATATCCCCATTTTAGCTCTTCCTTTGCCCAAAATCGCCAGCAGCTCCTCTTTTCCGGCGCCAGCCGATTCGGCATCCTGCACCCGCCGGAAAAAGGAATTTTTAATCAGGCGGACCGGAGCCAGCTTTTTCAGAACCAGTTGGGTATCTCCTTCTCTGAGCGTGGTGACCAGGTTCTTAAAACCGGGATGGGCCGATGATTCCCCTGAGGCAGCAAAGAGTGAACCGATCTGCACTCCCTCAGCGCCCAGAGCCATGGCAGCCATCATGGCATTCCCCGAACCGATGCCGCCTGCGGCGATCAAAGGCAACGACACTGATTTCCGTACCTGGGGGATCAGGGTAAGGGTGGTGGTCTCTTCCCGCCCGTTGTGGCCGCCAGCTTCGAATCCTTCGGCAACCACTGCATCTACGCCCGTCTGTTCACATTTCACTGCAAACACCGAATTTGAAACCACATGCGCCACTTTGATCCCTCTCTCTTTCAACCAGGGGGTCCATTTGGCCGGGCTTCCCGCAGAGGTGAACACCACCGGCACCTTCTCCAGAGCAATGATCTCCATGATCGCTTCAATTTCGGGGTACATCAGCGGCACGTTCACTCCAAAAGGGAAGGAAGTGGACTCCCTGGTTTTTCGGATATGTTCCCTCAGGGTTTCGGGATGCATGGACCCGGCCCCCAACAGTCCCAACCCGCCGGAATTACTTACTGCCGCAGCCAGCCTCCAGCCGGAACACCATACCATTCCTCCCTGAATGACGGGATAACGGATAGAAAACAGTTCACAAATTCTGTTCATTGAAAAAAATTTTGACCATTAAAGCAGTTGTTCCCCTGGGGAAATCAGCCCTCTTTTTCCATACTTCCCTTATGCTCTTGCACTTCCGTTTCTTTCAGGTGGGTAATCAGGCTTTCCGACAGCGATTTACCATCCAGATTACGTTCAATATTTCCACCCTGCACGATGGAGATGGTGCCCGTTTCTTCAGAAACTACAAGGACTACCGCATCGGTATTTTCGGAGATCCCGATGGCAGCCCGGTGACGTAATCCCATGCTTTTTTCCACCTCCTTATGGGTCAGAGGCAGGATGCAACCGGCTGCTGCGATACGGTTGTCTTTGATTATGACAGCACCGTCATGCAGGGCAGAGTTCTTAAAGAAGATGGTTTTCAGAAGCGGCTGGCTGATTTTGGCATCGATAATGTCGCCCGTATTGATCTGTTCTATCAGTTCAGACCGCCGGGCAATGACAATAATGGCACCGGTCAGTGTTTTGGAGAAATAGAGTGCTGTATCCACCAATTCGGGGATGAAACCGGCATTATTCACCTCTTTCCCGGAATGGAAAAGTTTATCGAGCGACAAGAGCCGGGTGATTTGATAGTGGGATCCTATATACAAAAGGAAACGTCTGATTTCAGGATGAAAAACAATGATCAATGCCAAAACGCCCACTCCGATGAACTCGCCGATAATGGAAGTCAGCAACTCCATTTCAAGTGCCTTGACGATGATCCATACGAGATAAACCAGGAAAAATCCGACCACAATATTAAAGGCCACCGTTCCCTTGATCAACCGGTATATCAGGAACAACAGGAAAGCAACGAGAAGGATATCGAGAATATCAAAAAAACGGATTGTAAGAAAGCAAAGCATTCAGATAGATTCTTTTAATTGCAAAAATATCCGTAGTGCTTCGACGGCAGGTTTTACATCATGAACCCTGAGAATGTCGGCTCCTCCAAGTAAGGCCATGGTATTCACCACCGTTGTCCCGTTAAGGGCTTCCTGAGGATTGGAATCCAGGACTTTCCAGACCATCGACTTCCTGCTGAGACCGACCACCACCGGCAACTGAAAAACCTTCAGCGAGTCGAGCCGGTTCAGCAGTTTATAATTATGGTCAAGGTTTTTTCCAAAGCCAAAACCCGGATCAATCATAATATCCACTGCACCCATTCTGGTCAGTTTTCTGACCGAATCGCTCAAATCGGCTGAAACCTCCCTTACAACATCATTGTATACGGGATTTTCCTGCATATTCTGTGGCGTTCCCTGTATATGGGTCAGAATATATGGGACCTGGATCCTGCCAATGGTTTCAAACATTTTGGAGTCCAGGGAGCCTCCCGATATATCGTTCACGATGACCGGTCCGACTTCTTCTATAATCCTTAAGGCAACCCAGGAACGGAATGTATCTATGGACAATGCAATTTCCGGAAAATGTTTCCGTATGGCAACTACGGCCGGTACCAAACGGTCCAGTTCTTCCCTGGTGGAGATCATATCAGCTCCGGGACGCGTGGAAATGCTGCCCACATCTATAATGGAAGCACCTTCGATCACCATCTGTTCCACCCTTTCCAGCATCTCGATCTCTGTATGGAGGGTATCCCCATCATAAAATGAATCAGGTGTCACATTGATGATTCCCATAATGCAGGGATTGGAAAGATCGAGCAATTCCCCACCAATATTGATACTGTTTTTTCGTTTGATAAATTTTCCGGCAGATTGAGTAATCAGCATAAAACCTAAGATTTTAAGTGACAGCTAAACATCTACAAATGTAAAACAAAACCTTTAAATTACCCATTTTTTCCTATTTTTATACCCCGAAAATTCATTTTATGAATGGAAAAGACAATTCAACAGTATGATAAAATCATGGATATCTGCCGGGAGTTGTTCCTCAAAAAAATGGAGGATTACGGAACTTCCTGGAGAATCCTGAGGCCCCGTTCCATCACCGATCAGATATATATTAAAGCCCGCAGGATCCGGAACATTGAAGAAAAAGGGGTTACCAGAATCGATGAAGATCCGCGGTCTGAATTCATCGGCATCGCCAATTATGCCATCATGGGCATTATCCAGCTCTCTTTGGTTTCATCCGAAGAAAAAATAGACAGCAGTACAGCACTCGAATATTACAACCGTACTTTTGAGACTGCCAGGAAGCTGATGACCGATAAAAACCATGATTACGGAGAAGCATGGCGTGATATGCGGATCAGCAGCTATACCGATCTGATCCTGATGAAAATCAACCGCACCAAGCAGATTGAGGATCACCAGGGGAAAACCTCAGTCTCGGAAGGCATCGAGTCTAATTATCTCGATATGATTAACTATGCGGTTTTTGCGCTAATAAAAATCGAATTTGAAACAAACTGATCCGACATGAAAGCAGTAAAACAGATTGCCCGGATTGTGCTGGGCCTTACCTTTCTTTTTTCGGGCTTTGTAAAGGGGATCGATCCCTGGGGGTCTGAATACAAGATCACCGACTATTTTCATGCCATGAATCTGGATTGGCTCAACTTTGCATCCATGCCGCTGGGAATGCTGCGTGATTTTACAGAATTCATCATCGGTGCAGCCCTTCTTTTCAGCATAAAAACGAAATACTCCAGTTGGGGCTCCCTGCTTTTCATGATTGTCTTCACTCCCCTGACCCTGTGGATCGCTTTGAAAAATCCGGTCAGTGATTGCGGATGTTTCGGGGATGCTTTGGTCATTTCCAACTGGGGAACTTTCTATAAGAACCTTGTGCTTATTGCCCTGGCCATTGTGGTGTTCATTTACCGGAATGACTTCAGGTGCTTTTTGGGAACCAAAACAGGAAATATTTTGGGATTGGTTACCACCCTCCTCTACCTCTTTGCCGTAGTCTATTCATTCCGACATGAGCCGCTTATCGATTTCAGACCTTACAAAGTCGGGAAAAACATACAGGAAGGCATGATCATCCCTCCAGGAGCCCCCAAAGACATCTATAAAAACACTTTTTACTATAAAAACAAACAAACCGGAGAAGTTCAGAAATTCACAGATGAGAATTACCCCTGGCAGGATACCCTCCACTGGGAATATTCCAGTATGGAGTCTGAACTAATCTCAAAAGGCTATACACCGCCAATCCACGGATTTTCCATAGAGACGAGGGATGGGGAAGATATCTATGATTACTTCCTGAACGATGAGAATTACGTCTTTATGTTGATTGCATACAACCTGAATAAATCATCCCTGAAGAACCAGGAAAAGATAAATGAACTGGCAAAGTGGGCTAAAAGCCGGAATTATGCATTTATCTGTCTTACCTCCACCCTGTTTGACCAATGTGACCAGTTTGCGTCAGCACATGACGTTCCCTATGAGTTTTTCAACTGTGATGAAATAACTCTCAAGACTATCATCCGTTCCAATCCCGGTCTGGTAGTGCTTAAAAAAGGAACCGTGGTTGCCAAATATCATTTTAACGATATCCCCAATCCGGAAGAATTTTCAGGTAAATTCCTGAAATAATCATTAAATCAGGGATCCGATAGCTATTCCATTTCACAAGAACAAACGCGGTTTATTAACTTTACAACCGCTGAAAATCATAATCTGAAATAAAAATGAGAAAGAAAATCGTAGCAGGAAACTGGAAGTGCAACACCACGGTCCAGGCAGGAGTGGAACTGGCAAAAGCAGTTACCCAATCAATATTGGAAGCCGGTGATCCCGAAGTACAGGTAGTGGTATGTTCCCCTTTCGTTCATATAACCAAGATAGTTGAAACCGTTGACAACCAGCGGGTAAAAGTGGGTGCCCAGAACTGTGCAGCCGAAGCCAAAGGCGCCTATACCGGAGAAGTTTCGGCAGAGATGGTTAAATCGACCGGTGCCGAATATGTGATCCTGGGTCACTCGGAACGCAGGGAATATTACGGTGAGACCAGTGCCACCCTCAACAAAAAACTGTCGCTTGCTTTGGCCAACGGCCTCACTCCCATCTATTGCTGTGGGGAGCCCCTCTCCATCAGGGAAGCCGGGAAACAGAACGAATATGTACAAAAACAGCTCGAAGAGACCATTTTCCAGTTGCCTGAAAATGATTTTCTGAAACTGGTGATCGCCTATGAACCGATCTGGGCCATCGGTACCGGTAAAACAGCCACTTCTGCTCAGGCTCAGGAGATGCATGCTTTCATCCGCGGAACTATTGCCGCAAAATTCGGAAAAGCCGTGGCTGAAGCTACACCTTTGTTGTACGGCGGAAGCTGCAAATCATCCAACGCCAGGGAGCTGTTCGCCAATCCCGATGTAGATGGCGGTCTGA
>CAYWTT010000212.1:0-6680 GCA_964461245.1 uncultured Prolixibacteraceae bacterium
CACTGCCCTCGACCAGGGTTATCCTGGCAACCTCTTCATCAGGAAAGGCATTCACATTAAATGAGGTGCCATATACTTTCAGACAGATATTCTGAGCTGAAACCTCCATGGGCATCTCCTGGTTCTTAACCACATCGAAATAGGCTTCCCCTGTGAGCGCAACTTCTCGCTTTTTCCCTTCAAATAAATTGGGATAGGAGATGGAACTACCTGCATTCAGGCATACTTTGGTTCCATCGGGCAAAACCAGTCTGGTTACGGTTCCTGGCTGTGAATTTACGGTAATCAGCCTGCCGGCAGATTTGAGTAAGGTTGAATTACCGTTATTAATATGGTTGTAAGCGGTATACAAGACTAAAGGTACTATCAGGATGGCCGCAATTCTGGCAAACTGATCGTATATTCTTCGGGCTACAGATCTTCTTTTTAATTGGTTACCCCGTTCAGCAATTTTCCATATGGTTTCATCTAATTCATTTTCAATTTGCGCAGAAGGATATTCCGGGAAACGAAAATCCAGTCCGGACCATAATTGCTGAAGCAATTTTATATCCTCAGGGGTAAGTTCATACTCTTTATATATTTCGTTTTTCTTCTCCTCACTGAGGTCATTCCACCCGGTTAGTATTTTCCGGAAGCTCTTTTCTGTAATGAGTAGAGAAATATCTTCATTCCGCTTCATAGCAAATCAAAAAAAATGTGATTTGCCATAATAGAGAGAAAAATCACAAAAGCATAATCAGGTTATTTCCCTTTTTTTAACGAAAAGGATAAAAAAACCAAAAAGATCATGTTTTTCATTGAATCCAGAGATTTTTCACCCAGTGATTCTCTCAGATGAATTAAGGTCCGGTACATCAGATTTCTTACTGCCTGCACACTAATACTAACGATCTGGGCAATTTCAGAATAGGATAATTCATGGTAAAAATAGAGCATGACCAGTTCCCGCTGTTTATGTGTAAGTGAATTTAACGCCCTCAGAAGCAACTGCCGGATTTCATCCGGAACTTCATCATGCTTTTCAAACTCGTTTTGATCGAATAAGAAAACGTATTTTTCGGCAGGTCCCATCTCAACAATATGTATTTTTCTGACTCTCTCTTTTTCAGAAAGAATTTTCCTACGCAGTGAAACCAGAAGATAAGATTTTATGTTTTGGACATCTGAGAGATTTTCACGTGTTTCCCAAATTCGGATAAAAACCTCCTGAATGCATTCCTTGACGAATTCTGTGTCGTGATCTATCTTAATACCATAATAATACAGCTGCGCATAATATAGCCTGAAGAGTTTATTAAAACAACTTTTGTCCCCTGTCTTGATTTTAAACCATAAAATCTTGTCTTCAGTTACTCCAAACATTTCAGTCATTCATTGCAGTTTTATAAGGGTGACTTACCTGTTTTTACGGCCGTGATCTGTCTTGAAAGGCTTAAAAGTAATAAAAGTGAGATTCAAAAAAACTGAGCATCATCAAAAAAATTGATACTTTTAAAGATAGCGGAATCTATAAAATCCGATAATTCCGGTGTCCTCAATGGAAAAAATTCTTGCCACTTTTCGAAAATCCGGGTCAAGGAGTTAAAACCACGCTAAACAATCCGATAACTTAGGCCCGAATCCAGCCGATTAATTGCTTTTTTTGTTTTCCATGCAGGAAATATCGTTAGTTTTGGCCCCTGAAAGAACCGATCCCTGGTGGAAGGTTACTATTTACGAACGATGATTTAAAATGGTTGCCGGACTTGATTTTGTTATACAGGTACCGAATTATAAGGAAAACATTCCTTGTGAATTTTTCTCAAACTGTTGATCTAACATCATTTGTGGTATTCCAATTTATAGAATAGATGCCGTAATTGAAAGTAGCTTTGCTGTCAGAGATTCTTCAAAATAATGGGTAAATGAAGAGTATTACAGAATTTTTGGAATTCAAACGACAAAACCGGCCGATCTCCATGGTAACCTGTTATGATTATTTAACGGCGAAAATAATCGGTCAAAGCAACATGGATGCCGTGTTGGTTGGAGACAGTGCCGCCATGGTTATGCATGGTTTCCCCACAACGGTGAATGCCGATATGGAGATGATGAAGCTTCATGTGGCAGCAGTTTCCCGCGGACTCCCGGGAAAGGTGATCATTGCCGACCTGCCTTTTCTGGCACACACCAAAGGTAAAAAATACCTGATGGAAGGGGTGGATGCCTTAATGAAAGCCGGTGCCAATGCCATCAAAATCGAAGGCGCTGACGCAAGTCTGGCTGCCATCCAGTACCTTATCCAAGCCGATGTCCCGGTCATGGGGCATTTGGGACTTACACCGCAATCAGTAAACAAATTAGGAGGTTTCAAGGTCAGGGGAAGAAATAACGAGCAAAAAACAAAACTGCTTGAGGATTCCAGAAAACTGGAAGATGCAGGTGTTTTTGCCCTTGTTCTGGAGATGATCCCTTCCCCGTTGGCCGCAGAAATTACGGAGGTCCTGGATATACCTACCATCGGGATAGGCGCAGGCAACAGCACATCAGGCCAGGTGCTTGTTCTACAGGACCTGCTGGGGATGAATCCCGGTTTCAATCCCAAATTTATCAGGCATTATATGGAGGGAGCCGAATTAATAAGAGGTGCCTTAAACGCATACGATGCTGAAGTGAAGTGTCGCGAATTCCCATCTGAAAAAGAGAGCTTTTAATATGAAGATACTGAAAACCATTGATGAAACAAAAAAGGAGCTCTCCGTTCTGAAAAAGAAGGGTAAGTCGGTGGGTTTTGTGCCGACGATGGGAGCGCTCCATCCGGGTCACATTGCATTGATAAGGAAATGCCGGGCTGAGAACGATGTTACGGTGGTGAGCATTTATGTGAATCCCACCCAGTTTAACGATCCGGATGATTTTAAAAACTATCCGGTAACACTGGATGGTGACAGCAAAATCCTCGGAGAGTGTTCGGCCGATTTTCTTTTTCTTCCTGATTACCATGAGATGTACCCTGACGGATACACCTATTTTCTGGATGAAAACAAACTAAGCCGGATTCTTTGCGGGGCAAGCAGGCCCGGCCATTTCAGGGGGGTGCTGACTGTCGTGATGAAACTTTTGAATATCGTGAAACCCGACAGGGCCTATTTCGGAGAGAAAGACTATCAGCAGTATCTGCTGATTAAGGGGATGGCTGAAGCGTTTTTCCTGGATACCAGGATCATCCCGGTACCCATTGTGCGTGAAGAGAGCGGACTGGCACTAAGCTCCAGAAATACTTTACTGGATGAGGAGTCCCGGAAACTGGCCCCGTCGTTTTATCAGATTCTTTCTTCTGCTGAATCAAAGGAAGAAGCAATTACCCGGCTTCAACAGAAAGGTTTCAGGGTGGATTATGTGGAAGAAGGCTTCAACCGTAGATTTGGGGCGGTCATACTCGGAAACGTAAGACTGATCGATAATGTCGGGATTTAGCATACTACTGAAAATTTCCGGCTCGATAGCGGCTTATAAAAGCGCGTATCTTGCTTCAAAACTGGTGCAGAGCGGCTACCAAGTCCAGGTGGTTGCCACGCCGTCGGCACTACGTTTCATCGGCACGGCCACATTGGAGGGATTGACCGGCCGGCCGGTAATGTATGACGGATTTGAAGAAGGGCAAGCACTGAGCCATATTAATCTGATAAAATGGGCCGATCTGATGGTTTTTGCTCCGGCCACAGCCAATACCATTAATAAAATGGCTTCCGGGATTGCCGACAACCTGGTCACTTCGCTTTTTCTTGCCCACGACTGGAATAAACCCTACCTGATTGCTCCTGCCATGAATACAGCCATGATGCTTCATCCTGCCACACAGGAAGCCCTGAAAAGGTTGAAATCCTGGGGGGTAACCGTGCTGGAAACCGGTTCAGGGAGGCTGGCCTGCGGGGATGTGGGACCAGGCAAACTGCTTGATCCAGATGAAATTGCAGTGATCATCCATCGGAAACTTCATCCTGAAACCGGGACTGAAAGGAGATTAAGGAAAGTATTGATCACTTCCGGCGGTACACGGGAAAGGATAGATGAGGCAAGGGAGCTGTCAAACATCAGTACCGGCAGAACCGGAGCCGTAGTGGCTGATCATTTCATATCAAAAAACTGGGATGTCTCCTTTCTTCATGCTTCGCATGCTGAGATTCCCGGTGGCAGATGCCAAAAAATCGGATTTACTGATTTTCAATCACTGGATGATACCCTGCATCATCTCCTTCAGGAAAATGTTTACCATGCTGTCATTCATCTGGCAGCTGTGAGCGATTATTCGGTGGAATCGATATATGTCAATGACGAGGAATTCAAAGCTCCCCTGACCGGTAAGATAGACTCTCAATCCGGGGAGATAACGATCAGGCTCAGGAGGAACCATAAAATCCTTAACCGGATAAAAAAATATGCCGGGAATAACCAACTGGTTCTGGTCGCTTTCAAATTCACAGCAGGAGCCGATGAAAAAGCCGCCAGGGAAATGGTTGCTTCTATGAAGCAGGAATCGGGAGCAGACCTGGTGGTTTGGAATGATGCCGGTTCACGTATTTCGGGGAAACAAACCAATTATCACATTTTTACCGGTCATGGTCCGGTTACAGATGACTGCCCTGAAGCGGTGAACCTGGCAGCCCGGCTGGAAGAAATTTTGTCAGAAAAAATTAAAACAGATTGATATGGTGCTTTGCATTGATGTAGGCAACACCTCTTTGCATGCAGGTGTTTACCAGGACGGGAAGTTGATACAGCAGTTCAGGAAAACTTCCAGACAGCAGTTTTCATCTGATGAATTCGGCGTTTTCCTGCGATCCGTTCTCAGAGAGAACGATATTGATTTCAGGGATATCAGGGAAATCGCTTTTTGCAGCGTGGTGCCCGATATCATCCATTCCATCCGGAGCGGGATCAAAAAATATTTCAAAATGGAGCCTTTCATCCTGAGGGCGGGGGTGAAAACCGGTCTGAACATCAAATACCGGAATCCACTGGAAGTTGGAGCTGACCGGATTGCCAACGCCATAGCAGGAATTAATTATTTTCCGGATAAAAACCTGATCATTGTAGACTTCGGTACTGCCACCACTTTCTGTATCGTATCCAGGCAAAAGGAGTACCTGGGAGGAATAATCATTCCCGGGATCCGGATTTCAATGGAGTCGCTGGTGAGGGAAACAGCCCTGCTCCCTAAAGTAGAGATCAGGGAAGTAAATCAGGTTATCGGAAAATCAACAGCCGAAAGCATTCAATCGGGACTCTATTACGGGCAGATCGGAATTGTAAAGGAAATTGTGACCCGGGCAACTTCCGAGGCTTTTGAAGAACAACCGCTTATCATCGGAACCGGAGGTTTCAGCAGTCTGTTTGAGTCCACCGGACTTTTTAATTACATCATACCTACACTTGTCCTCGACGGACTTTTTATTGCACTTCACCAAAACAAAAATTGATAAGATGAGAAGAACCATGTTGAAATCGAAGATTCACAGGGCCACGGTAACCGGTGCCAAAATTGACTATGAAGGATCAATAGCCATTGACACGGATTTATGTAACCTGGCCGATATGAAATACTTCGAAAAGGTTGACATTTACAATATTTCCACAGGAGCCCGTTTCTCCACTTACGTCATCCCGGGGGAAAAGGGAGAGATTTGCTTGAATGGGGCGGCCGCCCGGCTGGTTCAGAAAAATGACCTGGTCATCATTGCCAGCTATGCTGAGTATGAAGAAGAAGAATTGGGAAACTTCAGCCCCAAGGTGGTTCTTGTGGATGAGATGAATCGTCCAAAGTGACCGCGTTTTATCATTGTTCTCTGTTTTCGTTTACAGGGGAAGGCTGGCCGAGTTTGCTCAAATGGATTTTTGAATTCAGTCGGTAATTACGAACACCCTGTTCCGTTTACACTGACTGCATTTTCCCGCAATAACCCCCGTATCGAAAAAGCCTGGAATTCCCTCTTCTCCTTCATATCTTTCACATTGGCCGGTAAAAAAAATCCTGTTTCCGCAATTGCATACCGGTCTTTCTTCACTGACAGGCTGCCTGTGTTCTCCGGTAAAAGTGAATAACCGGCACAGGTATCCGCATCCGGCACACTCTCCCCAGATGATGCCCCTGAAATTCCATTCCTGTGAACCGGTATGGTGTTCAATGGTCAGCCTGAACAGGGAACTCCCGCAGGATTTGCACCGGTAAAGGGTGAAAAAATGATCGTCACCCGGATGCCGGTCAGCAGCCAGACACTCCCTGGCAAAATCTTCCAATTCCATATGGGATAGTCTATTTCTGTAAATTCACGGTATTTAAATCTTTTTATTATTTACGTAGGAGAAATATTTATGTTTACTTTTGAGTGAAACCTAAACCTGTTTAGATGAAAACCTATCATTCAGGCTTGGCCTTTACGTCAGCTTGTCTGGGAATGCTGCTTTTTGGCATTGTATTCCTCTCATTGGGAACAGTATCCACTTTTATCCAGACAAAACTTGGGTTGACCCCTTCTGAAGCGGCCTCACTTGCCTCTTTCCTGCCCTTCGGTATGCTGGCCGGGACGTTAATTTTCGGTCCGGTTGCCGACCGTTATGGGTACAAGTACCTCCTGTTTTTTTCTGCACTGCTGATTGCGGGAGCACTCGAAATGATCTCGTTTGGATCGGATCTCTTT
>CAYWTT010000213.1:0-6661 GCA_964461245.1 uncultured Prolixibacteraceae bacterium
CCCCATGTGGCCGGCGTGGCAGCCCTGATCGTGGGTAAAAACGGCGGGCAGATGAATCCGGTCGCTGTCCAGCAAAAATTGCTGAGAACCGCAGATCCGATCGATGGTAACGGTTCGACCGCTTATTATGGTAAAGGAAGGGTAAATGCATACCGTGCTGTAACAGAATAACCGGTTCACTCCAAATCATTGAAGAGGCCGTCTCAAAACCGAGGCGGCCTTTTCATTTTCTGATATTCCCATGAATCCTTTAGTGAATTGCCGTACTGAGTTCACTCCGATAAGCGTGTTTGACCCCTAAATCCCCCTCCCATCCCGCCATCCTGCCTTTACGGGGATGACAAGGATCTGAAATTTATGGTCATCCTTAAAATGAAACAAGACTAATAATCAATCCAAAATGATTAACTTGCCCGGAATTTTTATGATAAACCAAAAAATTATGAAACATAACATGAAATCCGGATTGAAACCAATGTTTTTCCTGATGGTTTTACTGACCCTGTTCTCAGGGATGATTTTCATACATTGTCAAACTTCAGAGGAAGGCAGGAACCTCGAGGAGGGATTTCTGAATCCTCCGGAAAGTGCCAGGCCCCGTGTTTGGTGGCATTGGATGAATGGTAACATTACGAAGGAAGGTATCCGGGCCGACCTGGAATGGATGCACAGGGTGGGTATCGGCGGATTTCAGAATTTTGACGCCTCGCTCAGCACGCCCCAGATCGTTGAAAAAAGGTTAGTTTATATGACTCCCGAATGGAAAGATGCCTTTTTGTTCACCACCCGGCTTGCCGATTCTCTAGGTCTGGAAATGGCCATTGCAGGCTCTCCGGGTTGGAGCGAAAGCGGAGGTCCCTGGGTGAAACCCTCCCAGGCGATGAAAAAATATGTTTGGAGCGAAACACGACTGGAAGGAGGCAAAACCTTCAGCGGTTCCCTGCCCCAACCTTCTCCGGCAACCGGTCCTTTCCAGAATTTCGGTTCCCGTAACGGCCTGGCAGGTGACGGCAAAACCATGGTCCCTGAGTTTTATGCCGATGCCTGTGTGTTTGCCTATAAACTTCCTGAAAAGGATACGGATTTAGTGTCGCTTCAACCGGTCATCACCTCCAGCGGCGGTAAATTCGATCTTGCTTCCCTCACCGACGGAGATCCGGCCACCTCTTCCTTGTTGCCACCGGCAAAAACCGGAGAAAAGGCATGGATACAATTCGGATTCGATAAACCGGAAACCATGCATGCACTGACCATTGCCAGTTATGGCACGGGAGGAACGGCCAACATCAACTCCCTTCCCGATTACCGGACACTCGAGAGCAGCCCTGACGGGAAAATTTTTCAGCAGATCCTGATTATTCCCAACGGGGGTGTCGGACAGAGAACCCTTACCTTTACGCCTGCCACTGCGAAATATTTCCGTTTAAACTGGAAAACCCCGCCACCAGCCCCCAATAACACATGGAGCCAGTCGGTGGGAATTAAACCGCCCAATCAACCCATCCCTTATGGAGGCACCCAGGTCGGGGAAATTATCCTTCATAAGACGGCTGTCATAAACCGATTCGAAGAGAAGGCCGCTTTTGCCACCTTTCCGGAAATGCATAATTTTCCCACACCAGAAACAGATGCAGCCTGGGTGATTAAAAAATCGGATGTAGTAGATCTCACCGACCGGATGAAGGAAGACGGCAGCTTTGAATGGACCCCGCCGGCGGGTAAATGGGTGGTCGTCCGTCTGGGATATTCCCTGACAGGTCATAAAAACGGACCAGCTTCACCTGAAGCCACCGGGCTGGAAGTCGACAAACTCAGTCCCGTTCATGTAAAAGCCTATTTCACCGATTACCTGGATCAGTATAAAGACGCTACCGGAGGGCTTATGGGAAAGAAAGGGCTTCAGTATGTGATCACCGACAGTTGGGAAGCAGGCGTGCAGAACTGGACTGACAGCATGATCACGGAATTTTCCAGCCGCAGAGGATATGAAATGCTTCCCTGGCTTCCGGTGCTGACAGGTAAAGTGGTTGAAAATGCCGGCTCAAGTGAACGATTTCTCTGGGATTTCCGCAAGACCATTGCTGACCTTACTGCCGAGAATCATTATGACCTGCTCACCACCATCCTGAAAGAACGCGGAATGGGCCGGTATACCGAATCACATGAATCAGGCAGGGCGTTTATCGGAGATGGCATGGAGGTCAAGCGAACAGCCGACATCCCGATGAGTGCAACCTGGACTCCCCAGGACGGAAATTCCAATGCCGAAATCGATACAAGATACAAAGCCGATGTCCGGGAATCGGCTTCCGTGGCCCACATATATGGTAAAAAACTGGTTGCGGCGGAATCCATGACCGCCTACCGGACTGCCTGGGCCTGGTCGCCCGAATTGCTTAAACCCACCGCCGACATGGAAATGGCAAACGGTTTGAACCGATTTGTGATCCACACTTCGGTTCACCAGCCGGTAAATGATAAAATTCCCGGATTGGGCCTGGGCCCTTATGGTCAATGGTTTACCCGGCATGAAACCTGGGCAGAGCAGGCCAGATCCTGGACCGATTATCTCTCCCGCAGCTGTTTCATGCTTCAGCAGGGAAAATTTGTGGCCGACGTTGTCTGGTTTTACGGAGAGGACAATAACATCACATTTCTTTTTAAAAAGAAACTCCCGGATGTCCCTGAAGGCTATAATTACGACTTTATTAATGCCGATGCCCTGATAAACCAGCTCTCTGTAAAAGACGGACTCCTCACCACTCCCGGCGGCATGCGTTACCGGGTTCTTGCACTTGACTCAAACAGTGTCCGCATGTCGCTGCCTGTACTTCGCAAAATCAGGGAGCTGGTCCAAAACGGTGCTGTCATCTGGGGACCTCAGCCAACAGTCGATCCAAGCCTTACCGGTAACCCGGAGGAATTCAGTAAGATTGTCAACCAGTTATGGGCAGCCGGTAAAGAAGTCAATCCGGCGGGCAGGGGAAAGATCCATACCGGAGAATCATTGGCCGCTGTGCTGAATCAGTTGGGAATAAAGCCCGATTTTACCTATTCCAAACCATCGGAAGATACCCGTCTGTTGTTTGTTCACCATAAATTGGGAAATATCGATTTTTACTGGGTTAACCAGCGAAATGACCGGTCTGAAGAGCTGGAGGCTTCATTCCGTGTCGGGGGGAAAGCACCTGAAATATGGCACCCCGAAACCGGGGCTATCGAAAAAGCATCTTACAGCATGAAGAACGGCGTTACCACCGTTCCCTTGCATCTTGATCCCAATGACGCGGTATTCGTGGTTTTCAGACATAAAACCGCAAAACTTTCGGAAACTGAAACACCTGTAAAGGAAGAGACATTGGCAACGGTTTCGGGAGAATGGAACCTGAGTTTCCAAAAAGACCGGGGCGCTCCGGAAAGCCTGCAAATCCATGAGCTGAAATCCTGGTCTGAAAATGCCGACGAAGGAGTGAAATACTTCTCAGGGACGGGGAGCTATTCCATAACCCTTGACGCACCGGCCGGATGGTTTGCGGAAAATACCCGGCTTTGGCTCGACCTGGGGGATGTGAAAAATCTGGCTGAAGTGATCGTTAACGGAAAATCCCTGGGAATTGTCTGGAAAAAGCCGTTCCGAACCGACATAACCCACGCACTGACCAAGGGGAGTAACACGCTGGAAATAAAGGTGACCAATCTTTGGGTTAACCGGCTGATCGGGGATATGCAACCAGGCATTACCAAAAAGTACACTTACACCACCATTCCTTTTTATCAGGCTGACTCCCCGCTGAAACCGTCAGGACTGATGGGACCGGTGCAGATCAAAGCATTTCGGTAGCGGACTGCCAACGGCTTTACCCACATTGTATCTCACTGCAGCGTTAACATAGTGATTCCCTTTCTGTGAACCGAAAATCTCATGGGTATGATACTTTATTTTTTTAGTATACATTTGCCATAAACCAATATCAAGGTTTCCTGAATATGAGCAAAACAGATGTTACCAATGATAAATTACTGGTAGCCGGATTTTTAAAGGGTAATGTAAAAGCTTTCGACACTTTGTATGAACAGTACAGTGAACGGTTATACAGGTTTGCCTTCATGCTGCTCAAGAACAAAGAGGACGCGCTGGATATTGTCCAGGAGACCTTCCTGAGGATCTGGCATAAACGGGAGGATTTATCTGAAGAAAAATCTTTTAAGTCCTATCTTTTCACGGTTTCATACAACATCACCGTTGATTTGTTGCGAAAAAGACTGAACGAAAAGAAATACTGCGAAACGCTGGTGAAAAATTTCAGTTTCAGTCTGGCCAGCGCTGAAAATACGGCCGATTTTAATTTACTGGATCAACAGATCAGGGAGATGATCGAAGCATTGCCGGCACGCCGAAAAGAGATTTTTAAACTCAGTAGGGAAAAAGGCTGTTCAAACAAAGAGATTGCCGATTGTCTGAAAATCTCCGTAAAAACGGTGGAAACACAGCTAAACCTGGCCATGAAATTTCTCAGATCGAAACTGGCCAATGGCAGCCTTGCAGCTATTTTGTTTTTTTCTCTTTTTTATTGATTATTTATCAAGCCTCTTCAGGGTTTTGTGGTTATCAAACGTATAACTATAAAAATTCAATCGGTTTTGTCAAAAAAAGAAAGAGGATCAGACGAATAAAGAGCGATGAAAGAGAATGACGAGATAGGGTTGCTAATTGATCACTTTCTGCAAAACAGCTGTTCAGCAGAAGAGGTTCCGGAAATCATCCGGATTTTGCAGCAGCCCTGTTTCAATCCTCAGCTTCGGGCCATTTTGTCGGGGAAATGGCAGGAGCAATCTGACAAAAATCCTGAGCTATCGGAAGAGGAAAGGAAAGAGATCCGGCAGGTTCTTTCGGATATCCATCATAAAATAAACCTTTCGGAAGAAAAATGGCGTTTCAGATCCGGATTCAGGAGGGCGGCGGATATCCTCATAAAAATGGCTGCCATTCTCTTTATTCCTCTTATGCTTTTAAGTGTATGGTTATATTATTCAACCAGAAATCCATACCCTGAAAACGACACCTTTATCACCATCGATACGCCTGCCGGATCAAAGATAAAAACCGAGTTACCCGACGGAACCATGATCTGGCAGAATTCAGGCAGTACCATTAAGTATCCGAAGAATTTCACCCGGCGGAACAGGCAGGTTTTCTTAAGTGGAGAAGCCTATTTTGATGTGAAGAGCGACAAATTGCATCCGTTTACCGTCCTTACCTCAACCCATCAGATCAAGGTCACGGGTACGCAGTTCAACGTGTCGGCTTATGAAAATGACGGAAATTTTACCGTTGCGCTGGTGTCAGGGAAGATTCTTGCCCGGAAACAGGGATCAGGACAAGCCGCGGAACATACCCTGATTCCTGGCGACTGTCTGGTAAGTACACCCGGCTATGAAGATTTCATAAAACACCATGTCGATCTCGACAAATATGTTTCATGGATTGACGGGAAACTGATTTTCCGGGATGACCCGCTGGAGAAAATTTTAAAAAAGCTGGGCAGGTGGTATAATGTGGAAATCGAAATAGATGATCCGCATAACCGGTTCAAAGACTTACCCTTCACCCTGACCATCAAGGACGAGTCGTTTCCGCAGATCATGGAATACATCAAACATGCAGCGCCGCTGGTTATTAAGGAAGAAAGAATGACCCTGCAGTCTGACGGAAGCTTCAATAAACAGAAATACATCATCCAATACCGTAAAAAACCAACTAAACTTTAAATATGATCTGCCTATGAAATAAACGCAAAAAAATCAAAAAAGGGAAAGTGGTGGCACACCTTCCCTGACGATTCAGATTCATCGATAACATTTAGCAAAAATTGTACACGAACCAAAATCATTGCAAATTTATGAAAATATTTAAAACGTTGAAAACCGGGGGTGTATATTGTTCCCGGTGGACTAAAATCGGAAGAGTTATGAAACTGACCGTATTGCTTAGTTTGATGGTAATATACCAGGCAATTGCCGTTTCGACCTATTCTCAGACAACAAGGCTGTCGCTCGACATGCAGAACGCCAAAGTGAAAGATGTGATTACCAAAATTGAGGAGGAAAGCGAATTCTATTTCCTGTACAGCAGCAAACTGGTCGATGTGGAAAAGAGTGTAAGCATCAAAGCAGACCATTCCGGCATTGAGCAGATCCTGGCATCAGTTTTTAAAGGAACGGACATTGACTACCTGATCATGGACAGACAGATCATCCTGAGTCCGAAATCCATGATGAAGGAGTATGCAGAAACAGTAGCCCAGCAGCAGAAGGGCATTTCCGGGAAAGTAAGCGACACAAAGGGGCTACCCTTGCCGGGAGTTTCGGTGGTGATTAAAGGAACCACCCGGGGGACCATTACCGATGAAAATGGGAAATATGCTTTATCCAATGTGGCGGATGAAGTTAAACTGGTGTTTTCATTTGTGGGTATGAGAACACAGGAAATTCCGGTATCAGGCAAGACTATTATAGATGTGAAAATGGAAGAGAGTGCAATCGGAATTGATGAAGTTGTTGCCGTGGGTTATGGTACACAGAAGAAGGTTAACCTGACAGGGTCGGTTGCTACGGTGAATTTAGAGAGTGTAGAAACCAAATCAAGGCCCATCACCAATGT
>CAYWTT010000214.1:0-3657 GCA_964461245.1 uncultured Prolixibacteraceae bacterium
TTTGCGAAGTGTTTTCGCTTCAACAGGTAAGAATAATGACACCCAGAGTTGTATCAAAGAGTAGTGAATTCGTTTCCCCTTCTCACAAACAATCCGGATTGAATCGGACACGTGTAAGTTCTTTGTTTAGCTAGCCAGTGCCCTTTGTAAAAAACTGGTTTTTTACGAAGTTGTCTGTCTGATCGCAATGTAGAAGCCAGACTTCTTTGAGGAGAATAGAATGATTGATGGCTGCCTGCCTTCAGATACGGGATTCATTGCCGGTTGAAATTCTTTTTTTTTTGCAAAACTGCCTTATTTACCTGATCATGTATCACATGAATTTTAAATTTGTAGCAAAATATTAATGTGTTGGTTTTGCAACTGTTTGCCACGAAATTATTTCTGTGTTGTTTTTTTAGAATGTTAGTGAAAATTCAACATTTTTATGTACTTATGAGAAGCCGTTTTTCGGCTTTTGTAGGCTAAAGGGTGCTGGGAAGATTATAAAATCCGCTGAATAAGTTTTTTTGAATTCACGGAAAATTAGGGAGATTACTTAGTGACAAAACGTACGGAATTTAATCTATGGACCCGGTTTAGAAACGGGGACCAAGATGCTTTGTCGGCAATATATGATCGATATGTCCGGCAATTACATTCGTATGGCTGTAAAATTTATACTGATGATGCCCTTGTTAAAGATTGTATTCAGGAAATATTTATTCAACTGATTGATAAACGAGACCGGCTAATCATTACAGAAACCACCCATTTGTACCTGTTTAAATCGTTACGAAATAAAATCCTGGAAGAGTTGCGAACGCAAAACCGTAAAAAAGAAGCTTCTCAATCAATAACAGATTTTTCCCCTTTGGCGGCTAGTGCAGAGCAATCGATTGTTTTTTATGAGGAAGAACTTTTTCGACGGGAATTGATGGAAATGGCCCTGAGTTCTTTAACTGATTATCAGCGCGAAGCAATTATTCTTCGGTATTCTCAGGAGTTTAGTTATGAAGAGATAGCCGAGATGCTAGAAATTGATGTTCCTTCGGCCAGAACATTGGTGTACCGGTCTTTGAAAAAGGTCAGAGAATTCCTTTCTTCCCGAACCTCTATCTTTCTTTTCTATTTGTCACACCGATTTTAATATCCTGATATTTAGGGAATTTCATAAATTTTGAAATTAAGCCGAAAAAAGTGAGTAAATCTTGTCTATAAATCGTCTTTTCGATCATTTATTGTCTAAATGAGAGAAGACAACAAGATAACATTCATTTCTCTGCTTCAGGATGAAGAGTTTCTGGATTTAGCCAGAAATTGCAGTTGGTCAGACATTCGGATACAAGAATATGTTGCCCGGTTTCCCGAACAACAAAAAACGATTGGTTACGCTTTCCAATTTGTAAAGTCCACTACGCCAGATCATACGCTGTCTCCCGCCGATGAAGCCGGGATGCGTAATTTTATTCTGAATTATGCTGAAAAGAAAAATCAGCATGGCCGTTTGCGCCGGCTGACGGTTAACCTGTCGAAAGTTGCCGCAGTTTTGATTTTGGCTTTAACAGGCGCCTATTTTTTTAATGCTTACTTTTCGCAGAATCGCACGCTGGAGGAAATTGCGCAAAACCAGGTCGAGGTCGGACAGGAAGCCGTTCTTGTTTTGTCCGATGGGTCAAAACACAGTTTGGCATCCAAAGAATCGCAGATCGAATATAATGCCGACGGAACTGAAATTATAGTTCGCGATCACAAGAAAGAACAGGAAAAGCTCTCCAATACGCAGAATGTTACCGGTGTGGCTGTCAACCAGATTGTGGTGCCATACGGACATCGTCATAGCATTGTACTTTGCGACGGGACAAAGATTCAGCTGAATTCAGGTAGTAAGCTGGTATTTCCGGCTGAATTTAAAGGAAATACCCGTGAGGTTTTTTTAAGAGGCGAGGGCTTTTTTGAAGTTTCCAAAAACCAGGGAAAACCCTTCGTCGTAAAAACTGATTTTCTTGATCTGAAAGTTTTGGGGACTTCATTTAATGTCTCTTCCTACCAGGATGAAAAAATTGTAACAACGGTTTTAGTCGAAGGAAAAGTTGTCGTTTCTCAGCATAACAAATTGTTCAGGGGCGAAAAAATTGAACTTAATCCTGGCCAGGGGTGCTTTTATTCGGTGGCCAATTCCAGCTCCGAAGTTAGAGAAGTTGATGTCAATGATTTTGTTTTGTGGCGAGAGGGCATTTTTAAGTTTAAAGACCAGCCTTTAAAGGAAGTTATTTCCCGGATTCAGAAATATTACAACAAAACAATTTATGTTGACGGGGACCTGCTTTCGGAGACGATCATTTCCGGAAAACTGGTGCTTCCGGAAGACTTTGAAGAGATGATGAACTACCTGGCCCGAACCCTTGAAGCCCGTTATGTGATTGATAATGAACAAACATACACCTTGAAAAAATAATTTATAAAGTCATTTGCCTATGATAAAGTGAAACCTGATTCAACTAAACCAAAAAGACCGGTGAATGCTGGAACCATCCACCGGTCGATGTTTTAAGTTATTAAAATGTAGAATTTATTTTAACATCACTAATTTATGAAAAAAAAATGTATTGCCTTAGGTGACGATTACTATTGTCACATAAGGAAATATCTATTTGCTATGAAACTAACATTCTTGTCGTTCTTTATTGGGATAATGGGGGTATCGGCAGCATCGGTTTATTCTCAAGAAAAGAAGATTTCACTTAATCTTGAGAAAGCATCGATTGTAGAGGTATTTCAAGAGATAGAATCACAGAGTGAATTTGTATTTATATATAAAAATGAGGCTATTGACCTGAAAAACACGGTCAGTGTAAAAATCACCAATACGACAGTAGATAAGGTTCTTGATTCGATCTTGAAAAATTTGGGTGTGAAATATGAAATTCTGGACAGACAGATCATCATAACTCCTGACCGGAATGAATCGGTAGCGCCCAAACAAACCAATACTGTTTCGACGAGCGACGTTTCGCAGCAACCGCAGAAGAAACAGCTCAGTGGCACGGTGCATGACGAAAAAGGATCGCCGATACCCGGAGCAACAGTAATGGTTAAAGGAACCACCTTTGGGGGGATTGCCGACATGGATGGGAATTTCTCCATAAGTGTGCCGGTGGATTCGAAGGTTCTTTTAGTCAGCTTCGTGGGAATGAAATCGAAAGAAGTCAACATTGGAAACCAATCCCAGTTTAAGATTATACTTCAGGAGGAAAATGTTGGCATTGAAGAAGTTGTGGTGGTAGGCTATGGTACCCAGAAAAAGGAAAGTGTGGTTGGTGCCATTACTCAGGTTGATAATACCGCCCTTTTACGCACAGGTAGTACCAGTGTCACGAATGCAATTACCGGTAAATTATCCGGAGTTTTAACTATCCAAAATACAGGAAAGCCGGGGCAGAATGATGCTGAAATCATTGTTCGCGGGGTTTCCAGTTGGAATAACAGCGCCCCGCTGGTACTGGTTGATGGGGTAGAGCGTGATTTTAAATCTTTGGATCCTAACGAGATAAATACCATTTCGGTATTGAAGGATGCTTCTGCTACAGCTGTTTTTGGGGCAAAAGGTGCTAACGGGGTAATTATTGTTACCACCAAGCGTGGTATTGAAGGAAAACCCAAAATGGATTTTTCGGC
>CAYWTT010000214.1:3757-6653 GCA_964461245.1 uncultured Prolixibacteraceae bacterium
CCTTCTTACACCGGTAACTTTAATGTACAGGGAGGAACTGAGTTTGTCAAATATTTTTGTTCATTGGGTTATTTGCACGAGGGCGACTATTTTAAGTCATACACCGATGGAAAATATGATGACACCCGTTTTAAATATGATCGTTTTAACTACCGCGCAAACCTCGATTTCGCGCTGACAAAATCATCCCAACTGCAGTTTAATGCCGGAGGTGATATCAGTATTACCAATCAGCCCAAAAGTGAAACATGGAGGGAAATCTTCAGTGCATCAACCGTTTCTTTCCCTTCCCATTACCCCGCCTGGGTACTCGAGTTAATCCCCGACATCGATTATCCGGATGCTTCCGGAATGCGGGTCGCGTCGGTGGCGGAAGCCCGGTTCCCTTCTTACTGGGGAAATCCTTATCACAGGCTTAACCAGACCAGCTTTAACAATTACACGGATTCTAAGTTTTTTACGGACCTTGTATTTACCCAGAAGCTTGACTTTATCACCAAAGGCTTGTCGGTTGGCGCAAAAACGTCGTTAAGTACCTATTACCGGGTTCGCTCGCTTTATACCGACAATGAGCTGACCAAGCAATATGTACTGCGCATGAACAACATCAATACCGAAGCAAATCCCTGGTATCGGGATGATAATTTATTCTATTGGTACCCGGCTGCCCTCGATATTAATGTTGGGGGTCTTGAGTCCGGATACTATACAAATCTTTATTATCAGGCAAATATTAATTACGACAGGACTTTTGCCAGCAAACATGCGGTGAGCGGATTGTTGTTGTTTAACCGCGAGAAAAAACGTGCCGGTACCGACTTTGCCTATTTGAACGAAGCCTGGGTTGCCCGCGGAACGTATGCGTACGATTCACGCTACCTTTTCGAGTTTAATATTGGTTACACCGGTTCTGAACGTTTTGCCGCCGGAAATCGTTTTGGCTTCTTCCCCTCGGGTGCTATCGGATGGATTGTAACCGAAGAACCATTTATGAAAGAGCTGGCGCCCTGGATGAATAAACTTAAATTTCGTTACTCCGACGGGCTGGTCGGAAGCGATGCGGCCCCCGAACGTTGGTTGTACCAAAGTTTCTATTATAAAGGAGCAAATAATGGCAGTTACGGGAATGTTAGCTATGGTGGAAATACCGCTATTTACGAAGACCGCGGGGCCAACCAAAAAGCCCAGTGGGAACAGGCCCGGAAAAGAGATATTGGAGCTGAGATTAGCGTTTTCAATAACTTGTTAAGTTTAAATCTGGACTATTTCTGGGAAGATCGTGACAAGATGTTGATAACCCCCTTGTATAACGTGCTGACGGCCAATAATTCGAAAGCGTTGAATCTGGGGGCGCTGAAAAAACAAGGATATGAAATCGAGTTGATTTTCAACAAGAAAACAGTTTCTGGGTTGGAATATGACTTTCGCGGAATGATATCGTACAATGAAAACAGGATTATCACCAAAAATGACCTTCCCTATGCTCCTGAATACATGAAAGAGGCTGGAAAAGCCTGGGGCGGTACCACCGTAGGAGTAAAAACTGCTGGAAACGGTTATTTTTCGACTGTTGACGATATTCACAACAATCCGGCTCCAACTTCGGTTAACAACTTGGTTACCGGCGACTACAAATATGTCGATTACAACGGAGACGGTATGATCAACATGTACGACCGCTATCCGGTTGAAGGGTCGAAATATCCGCCTTACGTATTTTCCCTTGGTGGCGGGGTTAATTATAAAAACTTCGAGTTTAGTGTCCTCTTTTCCGGAAACCTGGAAAAATATGTAGAATACAACATGGTTTGGGACAATGAATTCTACATGGGAGACATGCGGATTCATGCTTCATCGGCTGACTACTGGAGGCCGGATCACCCGAATGCCGACCATGCTACACTCCATTACAACGGAACGGCAATGAGTTCGCCTAATCTGGGATGGGGTGGCGGAGAAGCTAACAAAGGATACGAAATGCAACTGGTTGATCATTTCTGGAGAAGAGCAAATTACATACGAATGAAGGATATTTATTTGGGCTACCAAATGAAACCAAATTTTATGAAAAGATTGCTTGGTGTTGAGCATGTTGTCGTTTATTCTACGGGAAACAACTTGCTTACCTTTACTGAACTGATTGAAGGGGACCCCGAACGTAAAGACTTCCGGGAAGGTTTTTATCCCCAAATGGCTTCTGTCAAGTTTGGATTGAAAGTTATATTTTAATCGTTTAATCATTTGAAGATGAGAAAGATAAATTATATTATCCTGTTGTTGTTAGGCATTTGGTTAACAACAGCATGTAAGGAATATCTCGATATTGCCCCCGAATCTGGACTGGACGAGGAGACTGTTTTTACCAAGTATGAAAACTTCCTCCCCTTCTTCAATAAAGTCTATAACATGAGGTTTACTTCAAGCAACCGGGATTACAGCATCCGGCTTGCCCATCCTCGTTATATCGACTATATTGACCAGAAGCTGTTGATTGATGGATTAACCGATGCCTGCGACCAGGGGCGTATCATGATTGCTCAGCCGATTAAACAAGGGGTATTTGGACAGGAGATTAATAAATTTACCTACGACCCGGACCGCAGGCCTATTTTGGACGCCATGTTCAGAATTATCCGGACCTGTAATCTTACACTGGCCAATATTGACCGGGTAAAAGATGCCCCTTCGCAGGAGGAACTGGATGATATTCGCGCCCAGGCTTATTTTATCAGAGGATACGCCTATTTTGCCCTTTGCCGGTTCTGGGGAGGTATGCCCTACATCTACAAGCCCTTGGCCACCGACCAAAACTGGGATTTACCCAGGCTCTCGGCTAAAGATACTTATGTCGCCATTGCTGCTGATTGTGATACGGCATTTACCTATTTCCAGAAAG
>CAYWTT010000215.1:0-6621 GCA_964461245.1 uncultured Prolixibacteraceae bacterium
TCAAAGACAATAAAACGGTTGCCGTTCCCCTGAATGAAGTGGGTGGAAAGACAAGACTGGTCGATCCGGCACATCCATTGGTGCAGATTGCCAGAAGAATGGGTATCTCCTTCGGGGATGAATATCTTAAGTAGTGGGATTCGGGCTCGGTTTACTGCCTGTTATTCAGAAAAATCACTGATTTCAGGATCTTCCATTTGTTCAGCCGGAAAAGGAGGGATGTTTTCAATACGCCGAAACCATAGATGGTGCTGTTTTTGATGTTGATACTGGATGCTTCCCTGAAATATTTGGTAGGGCAGGTTATCTCAGCGATTTCATATCCTTTGTACCAGATTTGAGCCAACATTTGGTTGTCGAATACGAAATTATCGGAGTTAACATCAAAATTGATATCCTCCAGCACTTTGCGAGTGAATCCCCTGTATCCGGTATGGTATTCCGACAGTTTAGCCCCCATCATCAGGTTCTGGAACAGGGTCAGGAAACGGTTAGCTATGTACTTATACAAAGGCATTCCTCCTTTCAGCGCACCTTTCCCCAGGATTCTGGATCCCAGCACCACCTCGTATAACCCGCTGGCCAGGAGATGAGCCATGGATGGGATCAGCAGAGGGGTATACTGGTAATCGGGGTGAAGCATGATGACGATGTCGGCATTCAGTTCCAGTGCTTTATGATAGCAACTTTTCTGGTTGCCCCCGTATCCTTTATTTTCAACATGCCGGATGATATGCCGGATTCCCAGTTTCTGGGCTATCTCAACGGTTTCATCCTTGCTCAGGTCATCTACCAGGATTACCTCGTCCACGAGGGATAAATCGATTCCGTTAAAGGTTTTTTCAAGGGTTTTGGCCGCATTGTATGCCGGAAGGACGACCGCAATTTTTTTTTGGTTGATCATGTCAGGTCATTTGAGGGGCGCTGCGAAATTAAGCACGTCGGCCCCAGTTATTGTTTTGTCGCAAAGTATGATCAGGCGTTCAATCACGTTTCTGAATTCCCGGATATTTCCCCTCCATTCGATTTTCTGAAGTTCAAGGATTGCATCATTGGTTATGTTCTTCTCCGGCATTCCGTATTCTGCGCAGATTTGCTGAATGAAGTAGTTTGCCAGCAGCGGAATGTCTTCCAGTCTTTCATGAAGTGAGGGAACCCTGATCAGGATCACACTCAGCCGGTGATAGAGATCTTCGCGGAAATTCCCTTTTTCAATCTCCTCGGAAAGGTTCTTATTGGTGGCCGCCACCACCCTGACATCCACTTTTATAGCCCCATCACTGCCGACCCGGCTGATGATGTTCTCCTGGAGGGCTCTGAGCACTTTGGCCTGGGCTGAAAGGCTCATGTCTCCGATTTCATCCAGAAAAAGCGTGCCTCCGTTTGCCTGTTCGAATTTTCCTTTCCGTTGTTTGATGGCAGAGGTAAATGCCCCTTTTTCATGCCCGAATAATTCGCTTTCGATCAACTCCGATGGAATTGCCGCACAATTCACTTCCACAAAAGGACCTGCGGAGCGGTTGCTTGTTTCATGGATGCGGCGGGCCACAAGTTCTTTGCCGGTCCCGTTCGAACCGGTGATAAGTATCCTTGCATCGGTGCGGGCTACCCGGTCAGCCATCTCAATCACCCTGCGGATTGCTTCCGATTTGCCGATGATCTCATACTTTTTACTGACTTTCTTTTTGAGGATTTTGGTCTCAGTTACCAGGTTCGATTTATCCATTGCGTTGCGGATGGTTATCAGCAAGCGGTTCAAATCGAGCGGTTTCTCAATGAAATCAAAGGCTCCCTTTTTGATGGCCTCTACAGCCGTGTCTATATTGCCGTGGCCTGAGATCATCACAACCGGCAGGTCTGTGGAGAGTTCCGCAAGCTTGTCCAGCACTTCGATGCCGTCCATCCCCGGCATTTTGATATCGCAAAGCACTACATCGTATTCCCCGTTTTTGATCTTCTCCAATCCTTTGGGACCATCTTCAGCCAGGTCTACTTCATGCTTTTCATATTCCAGAATATCCTTTAATGTGTTTCTGATGCTGCGTTCATCATCAATTACCAAAATCCGCGACATATCCGGTTTGTTTTGAAAAGATTCCTATTGCAAAGAAACAAAAATGGACCGAACAATAGGAATTACCCCTGCATATTTTAAATCCCTCGCGGATCCGGCGACGGAACTACAGCCTGATTACCACTCCTCCTTTCCGGGAAAGGCCGCGATAAAAGGATTTAGCTTCATTTTTGGGAATGAAGATGGTGATGGCAGGAATATAAGCAGGTTTTTGATACTGTTTCACAGCCTTGACAAAACCATTCAGGGTATTGTAATGGCGGTTGAGTCTGTACTGCCAGGTTGTTTTGTCGACTTTGCCCAATTCGTGATCCGATTGCACCAGGCTTATTAAAAATGCATGGTTTAATTCCACGTGCCATTCCACAAATTCGACTTTGGTCGTATCCACCTTGGTTATATTCTTAGCGGCCTCAATACTGTCTTTGGGGGCTTTCTTGATGGTGATCGGCTCTTTCACAATGGTTCCGCCGATATCGGTTATTTTGAAAGGTTTTGAGAATGTCTTTACGTATGGACCAGGTTTAAATGCCTTGAAGAATCTTGATACTTCCGCTTCCTCAAAATGGATCTGCTTCAGTACCACCCCCTTTACCTCCAGTTGCACCAGACTATCCTGCAGGTTGATCGTCATTCCGATGGAATCGTTGGCGGCCATGGAAAGCCTTGCATTGAGGAATGCTTTGTCCCTGATCAGCTGCCATTCATCCTGGGAAAGGGTGGTATGGTCTCCATTTTCGCCGGAAGCGGATTGCCAATGGTTCACCTTTTCCCGGACTGAGAGGGTTAATATCGTCGTATATGCGATCAGAACAAGAATTATCAGTGCAGGGATAAACTTCATGAAGATGAAGCCGAGTACACGGCCAATTCCTGATTTTTTATTTTTCACGTCTGTCATGGTTGTCAATAAATAAATACCTTGGATCCAACTGGAAGTGTATCATAGACTATTTTCAGGTCGCCATCGCTCATACGGATACAACCATGCGTAACAGGAAGGCCCAGGAAGCGCTGGTACATGGTTCCGTGAATCATGTACCCATTGCCGATGACCAGGGCATAATCGCCCAGCGTGCCTTTTTCATATCTTGAAGGATGGTTGGCGGGGGGAATGGGAAGTCCTTCTTCCACAAATGCCCAATCGGGCTTTCTCCAAACCGGCTTGGTAAGTTTTCCGAGAACCTTGAAGTCGCCCCGTGGGGTTTTAAATACCCATTTATTATTGCCTTCACCTTCTAGGCTGATATAGCTTCCGGTTGAACAAATGCCTCCGAGGATGAACTGCCGGTTTTTATACAGGGCAAAGCGGTTTTCCGTAGTGTTGATCACCAGATAGGCATTCCCCGGGGTGAGTTTATCGACTTTTTTCTCCAGGTTCTTAAGGTCTTCGTTCAGGCTTTTCATCCTGTTTTCATCAGGTGAGGCAGAAGCATGCCATCCTGAAGATCCCACAGGGATAAACAGTTCGGACACTTTAGGCGCCACCAGCAAGATGCCCGGAACAAATCCCAGGTAAATCAAAATCACAAGTAAGACTTTAACAATTTTCTTCCAGAGTTTCTTTTTCGGAACCGTCTCCGTTTCCACCAGTCCCAATGCAGGTGCATCGGTGATATAACCCAGGGTGTTTTCGTTATCAGTTTTATCCATTGCAGGATTAATTAATGTATTTTTCCAAAGGTTCAAGAGAACCCACTATGATTACGGGGGTATTCTCGGATACCGTTCCGTATAAAACATCAATGTCTCTGTCGGTTAAGGATACGCAACCTTTAGTCCAGTTGAAACCCCTTCCTCCTCCTCCGTGAATTTCAATGGAGCCTCCGATATCCTGCCTGCGCGACAGAAAGCCTGATGCGACATTCGTTCTGTATCTTGCCCGGTCCTCTTCATTGGGATAATTAAGTGACAGGGCTTTGTGGTATATGGTTTTCCTTTGGTCTTTCTTATGTATGATCCTGTAGTAACCTTCGGGAGTGGCCATATCTCCCTTGTGTGTTTTGTTCCCGATCCAGTTGGGGCCGAACTCTACCTTAAAGGTATTTTTCAGCTGTCCATCCTCGTAAAGGAGGCATTGATGCTCCATTTTATTGATGACAACAACGGGTGAATTTTGGGACGCCGACTGGGCAATGGCAGTTTTGACCTGTGTTTTCCATTTGGGCAGGGCGCTGAAATATTCTTCCAGCATGGTGCGTGCTTTGCTGTCACTGGTTACCAACAGGGTTTTTGCTTTTTGAAGTTTTTCATTGGCAAGGGGAAGATCCGACCTTTCACGGGCCAGTTTAGCTTCTGAGAGCAGGAGAACCCCCTTGCTGAAGTTGCTCCGTACCGATTTTGAAAGGGGTAGCGGAGCGTAAATTCTTTCGAAATTCTTTTTGATTTTTTCCAGTTCCACCAAGGTGACTCCGGTCCCCTGATGGAGGGTATGTGCTTTTTCGACGGCTTTTCTGGTGGCTTCCTTTCCGGTCTGGGCAGCTTTGGCAGCCAGTACTTTCGTCTTCACGAAATTTCGGTTCAAAAGGAAACGTTCATTTTCCTTTTTCCAGCTGGTCATGGCCGCCTCATACAGCTGGGAGGTGTTTTTGTACAAGCCGGGGGCATATTTGTCAGCCTCTGCTTCCCGTGCAGCCATCAGTGCCGTTCTGGCATCCCTGAGCTCAATTACGGGGGGCTCAGGCCACCTGTAAACTACCCAGCCGGCACCAGCCGCAAGCATGGTCACGACAAAGAGTATCAGAAGGTATTTTCTGAATTTTCTGGCAGAATTGCTCCGGCGCATAACCTGTTATTTAAAAAAATCCCCGGAGAGAAGAACCCCGGGGATTTCCTGTGAAACACATCAATATTATATTTTCGGCAGGGCTTTACCGGCTTTTTCGTAAGCAGCGGTCAGTTCGCCAATAACACCATTGACTTTTTCTTTGATAGCTTTCAGCTGATCCAAGGCACCCATGAGGTCACCAGCGGTAACTTTGGCGGGGATTTCCTGGGTAAGAGCTGTTTCCAGATTGCCAACTTCAGTGTTGATAGCATCAACAGCAGCAGCACCTTCTTTTCCCCTGGGAGCTTTGGCAACATAAGCCTTGGCCTGACCGATCAGGTTGGTCACTTCAACGGTCAAAGTGTCGATCTCGTTTTTAACTTCGATTTTCTTGGCTTCTACATTACCTTTAACGGTAGAGGCAGCAGCGGTAAGGGTAGCGATTTTGGCGCTAACCGCTTTGTAACTTTTGAAAAGTTTGCCTTTCTGTTCTTCCACCATCTGGTTGATTACATTCATTGAATCCTGCAGGGCAGCGAATTCAGTGGGTAAATAAACATCTGCACCGTTTGTGCGGGCATCTTCAATAGCAGCATTAACAGCGTCAAGTTCAGCTTGCGGAACTTTGGCACAACCACTCAGCAATACTACAAAGCTGATCACTACGAAACTAACTAAGAATCTGTTTTTCATAACAATTTAAAATTAATTTAATTTACTTTTATTCTCTTCTTTGAACTGAATCTTTCTTACGGATCAGTTCATGTTGAATTCATAAAATCTGGGGTGGAAGACCGGACTCGAACCGGCGACTTTCGGAACCACAATCCGACGCTCTAACCAGCTGAGCTACATCCACCATACTGATTTTTTGCGGTGACAAATGTATCAATTTTTTCTTGTTGGTTTGGTCACCTCCTTACGGGAAAGTAGCCAAAAATTTATATTTAATTAACATACCCCTTATAATCATGGTTTTTTCAACATTTCAAGTGCTTTTCCGGCTGCTTCCAGGGTCGGGGAAATGCTGATTTCACTCCCCACGGCTCCCTTCATCCACAATTGGGGAATGATCCGTCCCTGTTTCAGCATCCGGGTAATTTCACCTGCCATATTTTTCCCTGCTACCTGCTGTTCGACCTGGAAATCGATCAGGTGACCCATCGGGTAATTTGACAAATAGAGCGGATTGTCTATCATGTGAGAATATATTGCCAGGATGGGTTCATCTTTGCCTCCCAGGATACCCGCATAATAGTTGTTCCAAACCTCTTTCGCGGTGGAGATCACTGCCTCTTTCAGTTGGTCAGGTGTAGCTTCGGGATGAGCATACAACCATTTCCATACCTGCATGTCGACCAGAGAGACCCCCATGATTTCATAGCAGGACCAGAAATTGTCAAGAGCGGCCATATGCTCTTTCAACGGATCTTCAGTGGTAATTCCCAGAAGTTCCAAATCCCGCTTCTGAAAAAGGAAAGCCACCGCTTCGGTAAATGCCGTGTTGGGTACGCCGTTCAGCATATAAAAGTCGACATCGTTCAGGGTGATGGTCTGTTCCACGCAATGGCCGAACTCATGTACAGCGATGTTATAACCTTTGAAATCCATTCCTGAAGGATTGATCCTGGTACGGAGGTGTGCCAGGTCATTGCGCATGACCGCGCCCCAGGCATGCCCCGATCCCCGGGCTGCATCCACGGTGATCAGCGACGAAATGCGGCTGGCCTCAGCCGGGCTCCATCCCAGTTTGGTCATGATCGTCGGCAGGTCTTTTCTG
>CAYWTT010000216.1:0-6607 GCA_964461245.1 uncultured Prolixibacteraceae bacterium
CCGGAACCTCTCAGTTCAACGGTTTTCAAGACCGCCGCAATCGACCACTCTGCCATCTCTCCTATTATCTTAAGAACATCGCCCTAAAGAATCTCTGACTAGTCACTTCAACTCCGTTTTCTTCGGAATAGCTGAAATAGCTGTGCCTGTATCTCGATGGGCGCGACAAAAGTAGAATAAATTTTATAACCTCAAAACCCATTGGTTTAAAAAAAAACCGGAAACGCTGAAAAAAAAAGGCTTACAGGATTGTTTTTTATAAAGTTATTTCAGAATTTAGTAACTACTTTGAAAAGTTCTCTGAAACCGTTGATTTTACAGGCCTTCCGGCCTATCAAACTATTCACCTGTAACTCCGAATGCGTTTTAAAGTAAACACATAAATCTCTGTTTCAATAACTTAAACTTTTTAAACAATTAACGTATGAACAAAGCACAATTAATCGATGCCATTGCTGCCAAAGCAGGCCTCACCAAAGCCGATGCCAAAAAGGCGCTGGATGCTACTGTGGAAGCTACTACCGAAGCCTTGAAAAATGGCGACCGGGTTGCTCTTGTTGGATTTGGTTCATTCTCCGTTTCCGAACGCAGTTCAAGAACCGGCAGAAATCCCCAAACTGGTAAGGAAATTACCATTCCGGCTAAAAAAATTGTAAAATTCAAACCAGGCGCCGAACTTTCAGATACCGTTTGTTAAACTGGTAAATAAGAAATCTGAGGCTGTCCAAAAAGTCTGGGCAGCCTTTTTTTATATCTAAAAATGACAGAAAATCTCATTGACTACCTTGCAAAGTTTGCCACTCCCGACCGCATCCAGCTTTTCGACAAAGTTGTGCAGGAACGAACCCGTTATCTCACCGTGGTGCTGGAAGACATCTACCACTCCCAGAATGCCAGCGCCGTCCTGCGAACCTGTGACTGCCTCGGCATTCAGAATGTTCATATTATTGAAGAACAAAATCCATTCAACCTCAACCGGCGGGTAACCCTGGGAGCAGCCAAATGGCTCAACCTTTACCATTACAATGCTGAACAAAACAACACGCGGGCAGCCATCCGGCAGCTAAAAACGGCCGGTTACCGAATTGTGGCCACCGTTCCGCAGGCCCACAGTATTTCGCTGGAAGATTTCGACCTGGAAAGAGGAAAAACAGCATTGATTTTCGGCTCTGAAAAACCCGGCATTTCGCAGACCGTAAAAGAGGAAGCCGATGAATTTCTGACCATTCCAATGGTTGGTTTTACTGAAAGTCTGAACCTTTCGGTATCGGCAGCCATTATTCTTCACCACCTCACCTCGAAACTCAAGGGATCAACAATCGGCTGGCAACTCTCGCCTGCCGAAAGATCCTCCCTTAAACTGGAATGGCTCAGGGGAAGTATCAGAAGCAGCGACCTGATTGAAAAAGAGTACCACAACCGCCTTTCTGGCGGGTAAAATAACTTCCCGCGGCAATTGTCACCAAACGCAGATTCCCTGACAGAGTGTGCTGTCCCACTCTTTCAAACATAAAAAATTGCCGTCTTCCAGCTGAGGCAAAAAGACGGCAATCAACCAACTACGCATAAATTTTTTACGGGAAAGCATCCAGCAACTCCTGTGAGGAGATCATCTTAACCCCCAGTTTCTGCCATTTCTCAAACGGAAGAGGGAGATTGGGCAATTCCCGGATAGCATCTTCCACCACATAAACTTTTTTAACCAACCGGTGTAGCCCAATCACAGCATAATTCACACAAATATTGGTAGTTACACCGTAAACGACCACCACTTCGGGCGACAAAGCCTCCACAATTTTCTCCGTGACACGGTTGCCGGCAAATACATCAAAGGCATCTTTTCGGATCACAATATTGCGGATATTTTGCAATACCGGCATATTAAACGGGATCAGATACTCTTTATCCCAATTAAAAACGGCCGGTGCATCAGGAGCCGTTTCGGCAATATATTCAGCACCAAGGGTCCCGGCCATACAGTGCGGCGGAAAAGTAGATTCCATATCAGGATGTTCATCGATCTCTGCGGAATAGATGTAGTGATGGTCGGCCGTATTGATCACACGGATTTCCTGGCGCTGGGCCAATCCGGTTATTTGGGCCCAAACCGGTTTCAGCAATTCAGCACCCGGCACATACAATTTTCCCCAGGGCTCAACAAAATCATTTTGGGTGTCAACATTCCAAAACAGCACAAATGAATGTTTCATAGCCGGATTTTTTCTTCAAATTTAGAAGTTTATTCACCAAACCGGTCAAAAACAGCCCACAAATGCCGTTTACCTGAAAGCTCTCCTCCGGATTGATAACAAACAGGATCCACCGCAGGAATTCTAAAAACGAGTCCCAACCGTTCTTTCCCAAACTTTACAAACAATATATTCATTCCTTCTATTTCTTAATGGCGATTATCCAGAATGATTCTAAATTTGGGAATGGTGTTTCTTTTTCGGGAGTTCCACCCACTCTACACGAAAACACAAACCACTAACAAAGAAGAACTTACACGGCGCGGCATTATTTTTGCCGAAATCTATTCCGGAATTTAAAAATTGCGGTCCTGATCTTAACGCGGGTTACAAACTTTTCAGAAAACAGCAATCAAAAGACCTGCAAAAGCGATAATCTGAAAGGTTTTTCCCAATGGCCTCAAAGAATCCAAAAAAAAAATTTGGAGTTAGATACCAAAAAGCACTAAATTAGCTATGGGATTAAAAAATTGCAAATTAAGGGATAAGGGCAATATAACGTTTTCGTTACAGAAGCGTTGGCTGCCCCCTCTCCCTGCAACAAGTATTATTATGACAAAAAGGGGCATAACAGCTACATCTGAAAATTCATGCCATCCGGCTGTTCCGAGCATTTTCCCTTCTCAGAATAAACCGCTGAAAACCTATTCAGTAAGGGGGTCAACCTACTTGCTTTTCACAAATACTCACAATAACCATCTAATAAATATTTATCCAATTCATCATTAACAATCCAAGTAAAATTAAGGGACTATGAAAAAACATTTACTTTGCGACAGATCATTGACTTACAGAAAAAGTATAAGTTTTGTAACCTTGTGGCTACTTGTTGGATTGTACGCTTTTTCAACGGCAAACGTGTTTGGACAGGAGGTACGGCAATTGGATAATTTTCTGTCTACACATAGTTCTTCAACTGAGAAGGAACAACAAGAAAAAGCAAATCTCGAACAGTTGCTATTGGGTCTAAGACCGACCCTTTATCTGCAAAGCGGAGAGTTAATACAACCAGACCAATCGGCTGCACTCCGAATAACCACCGATGTTCAATCTGCAAAATTACTTAATGAAGAAAACCCTTTGTTTTCAAAAGTTGAAGTAGTCAGGATCAACATTGACACGCAGGGGGACTTGACGTTCTCCTTCAACTTGGACAATCTACCTTCTCTGGAAAACCTGAAATACGTCGTATTCAGATGTTCATTCGATATCTGTGAAGGACAACCTGAGAAAAACGCCTGCGAAGTTAAAAAGATATCAACAATGTTTCATTCGGCCTCCGGAAAGGCAATCACCATTTTGTATCAAATCATATCTCCTTCTTAATCCCTTAACCGACAAAAAAAACAAACATGAAAAAAATTTACATCCTGAAAAAAGCAGCAGGGGTAGTTGGTTATTTCACTTTCATCCTTACGCTGATAGCCGGTAGTTTTGACCAATCTGAAGCTCAGGTGAGAGTGCCTTTTGCCGAACGTACCTCGGTATACACCCCTACTCAAACTATCTACGACATCAAAGGTGATTTTACCATGATCGGGAACACCAATATGACGCTTGCTAATTATTCCGACGGTGGAAACAACAGCAGCGACATGAGGTATGTAGATATTGATGGAGACCTTAATACTTTAAATTCCTCTTCGGCCACCCTACAGTTTTCAACTGAAAATGGCGCTATACCGGAATGTTCCAACATTATTTATGCTGGATTATACTGGACGGGACGGGCCCACAATGGGACAAGCCCCAATACGTTCAGCGTCACTAAAGAAGTACCTGACGCAGGCACCCCGCAAACCATAAATAATAATCAGACAGTATCGGGTGGACAGACCATAACCTACACTAATTATTCTTTGACGGTTACAAGAAGTGGAAATACCAACAACAGGACCATTACGTACACGTTTAACACCTCCGCAGTGGGAGATAAAGTTGCATTTATTTATGCTCATAATTCAGGGAGCCCGACCTTAATGGTAAGCGTTAACGACGGGCCTGCCACAGCGGTCTCCACTTCCTCTATTGATGCGTCTAACGCATATCTAGCCACCCCTTACATTATTTTTAGCGAAACAGGGGGGATAACTCTTACTGTAAACCGTTTTTACAGAAACGGGAGCAATTCTCAGAGTGATGACGCAAGGGCCTATACCAATGTTTCAGGCACCTATCGCCCACCGCTATCCGTTACCAAAAATTTTGACAAAAGCGTAGTTTACCTAAAACATGTTAGCGCAGCGGGTTACACCCAAATAAACGCCGCAGATGCAAATTTCACAAAGGAAATTTATTACCCTACTTCTTCTGATGGTTATATGTATTCGGCCTATGCAGAAGTTACCGATTATGTGCGCCAGTATGGGCTGGGCGAATATTTTGTGGCCGACATAGCTCTGCAAGAAGGGGATGGAGGCAATACCGGTTTTTATGGCGGATGGGGTATGATCGTAATTTATGAAAACTCCAAAATGAGCTGGCGGAACGTTGTTATTTTTGACGGACATGCTTATGTACAGGGAAATACAACAATAAATTACGAATTACCGGTTACCGGCTTTTCTACTGTCCAGAGTGGGGAAGTAAACATGAAACTTGGGTTGATGGCCGGGGAAGGCGACCGGAGTATATCCGGCGATTATTTTAATATCCGAAACCATTCTAATACCACCTGGGTTGACTTAAGCCATTCGGGCAATAATTCAACGAACTTTTTCAACAGCTCGATTAACTCCGGTTCCAATCCTCGAAATCCCAGTATCTTAAATAATACGGGAGTTGACATTGCAATGTTTGATATCCCAAACCCCGGGAATACGGTTATTACCAATAACCAAACATCTACCCGTTTCAGATATGGCTCCACACAGGACACTTATGTGATATTCTGTATAGCCATGGCTGTTGATGCCTACGTACCCGATCTGGAAGCTCACAACCAGACCATTTCTATAGAGGGTGTGCCCGTACCTCCTAATACCCCCATCGATGTAGAGCCGGGGCAGGAAATTGAATACAGTATCGAAATCAAAAACAAAGGGACTGAACCCATAAACAATGCGGTCGTTTCAATCCCCATTCCTTATACTACATCCTATATAAGTAGTTCTGCTGTATATTATGAAGGTTTGACTGGGCCACAGCCCGTATTTAACCCGGGATCCGGGGCAACCGGATCTATTTTATGGAATATTGGAAATATTCCTTTGCCTGCAAACAGTGAAACCCTGCTTGCAAAAATGACCTATAAAGTAAGAGTCACTACAGATTGCTTTATCCTTTCTAATCCCAATTGTGACCCGTTGGTCACCATCAACGGTGGCATCAGTGGCACAGGTGCCACCTCTGGTGTCTCTTTTGAAGGTCGTCCTTTTATCCAGGGTTACCAAACAAATGGAGTCTGTACGGGGGAACCTATTACCGATCTGATAGCAATCTCGATTGACAGGGAAAGCTATATTACAACCAATTGTACTGGTGAGGATTATACCACCCGTGCTTTTACCTACTGTAATACCATCGGCTCCACCATTCCATTTACCGACGTAAAGGATTTCTTCCCTCCTGGGTCGCGTTTTTATGACCTAATTGATGAGGCAACTGGTGAAGTTTCTCCTTCGGCAACCGAATATACCAATTCATCTGGTTTCCCGGCAACTCCCGGAGTGAGTACCTACTATGCCATTCCTCCTGGAATTACAGTATGCTGGTGGAAGTTTACAATTAACATTACCAACATCACCACGACCCCTTTTACGGATAATGTAGACTATTGCCTTGGGGAAACCGCCCTACCATTAACAGGCGTTCCTTCCAACCCGGCTTATTCCCTATATTATTATACCACTGCAACCGGAGGGGCTCCACAAGCCTCCATCACTCCTGAAACTTCCGTTGCCGGCACAACTAGTTATTGGGTCGCCGAAGGTTTATCCGGTCAATGTATTGGACAAAACAGGGCCGAAATTGTAGTCACGGTAAAACCCAAACCCGAATGCTCTATTACGAGTCCCGGTGACCCCGTATGTCCTTCAACCCAATTGCAATATTCAGCTCCCGCTGTAGCTGGTGCCACTTATGCATGGAGTATTTCCGGAAATGCAACTATTACAGAAGGAACAACCGGACAAACAGTGACAATAACTACCGGGGCAAACAACAATCAGTCGTTCACTTTAAGTCTCACAATAACCAAAGAAGGGTGCTACAGCACCTGCAACAAAGAGGTTGAAGTAAAGGATGAAACGAATCCTGTCATAACAGTTTGCGCACAGGACCAGTCCGCTGCTGCCAATGGAAGCTGCCTGGCCCCGGTACCCGACTTCACCGCTTCTGTATCTGTGACCGACAACTGT
>CAYWTT010000217.1:0-6586 GCA_964461245.1 uncultured Prolixibacteraceae bacterium
CTTTCATCAGCGCAATCAATGGAGTTATGACCAGACACAATCCCTCAGCCGAGAGAGAAAAGACCTGGAAGGTCAATGACTTCCCTCCTCCCGTGGGGAGCAACCCCAGCGTATCCTTTTTCGCTGCAACCGATTGGATAATTTCAAGCTGCAGCGGTCTGAAATCAGGATAGCCCCAGTATTTCTGCAATATTTTATGATAGAGTGTCACCGTCTTACAAATTAACGAAACGCCTTTTGCTTTAACAATTTTTATGGTCAAAAACCTCATAGCCACAAAATAAATCAGCCTTGATACGTGAAAATTTGTAGTTTTGCGGATTAATAAATTTAAAAAGTACACTGATGTCGTTTCTTTCAGAAAAAGTGGTCACAGAAGGACTAACCTTCGACGATGTTTTGCTGATCCCTGCCTACTCAGAGGTACTGCCCCGTGAAGTTGACCTGAGGTCTTTTTTTACCCGAAAAATCGAGTTAAACACACCGGTAGTTTCGGCTGCCATGGATACCGTAACCGAGTACAAGCTGGCTATTGCCATTGCTCGTGAAGGAGGGATCGGAGTTATCCACAAAAACATGGAAATTGACGAGCAGGTCCGACAGGTCATCAGTGTAAAACGGGCTGAGAATGGGATGATTTTTGATCCGGTGACCATTGTCAGGGGGAAAAAAGTAGCCGATGCCCTGGAGCTGATGGCCACTTTCAAGATCGGAGGCATTCCGGTGATCGATCCGGAAGGTTATCTGGTCGGCATTGTTACCAACCGCGACCTCCGGTTTGAAAAGAACATGGATCGTCCCATCGAGGAGGTGATGACCAGCAAGAACCTGATCACCACCACCGAATCGACCAACCTGGAAAAAGCATCAGAAATCCTGCAGAATTACAAGATTGAAAAGTTGCCCGTTGTGGATAAGAACGGAAAACTCATCGGTCTGGTTACCTACAAAGATATTACCAAAGCCAAAGACAAGCCTTTTGCCTGCAAGGATGAAAAAGGAAGGTTGCGTGTAGCTGCAGCCGTGGGAATTTCCGGAGACACCATGGACCGTATCGATGAACTGGTCAAGGCACAGATCGATGCGATAGTGATTGACACGGCCCACGGGCATACAAAAGGAGTGCTGGAAATGGTCATGAAGGCCAAGAGGAAATATCCGGAAATTGAGACGGTAGCCGGGAATATTGCTACTGGGGAAGCGGCTCTTTCCCTGGTCAGGGCCGGTGCCGATGCAGTGAAGGTGGGGATTGGACCCGGTTCGATCTGTACCACCAGGGTGATTGCGGGCGTTGGTATGCCGCAGCTTTCAGCCATATATGATGTATCAAAAGCAATCCGCAATTCCGGCATTCCGATCATCGCCGACGGGGGTATCCGTTATTCAGGCGATATTGTGAAAGCACTGGCTGCCGGAGCGCATTCCATCATGGCCGGCGGATTGTTTGCCGGAGTGGAAGAATCACCGGGTGAAACCATACTTTTCCAGGGAAGAAAATTCAAGGCTTACCGGGGAATGGGATCGTTGGAAGCCATGCAGAAAGGTTCAAAAGACCGGTATTTTCAGGACATGGAAGAAGATATCAGGAAACTGGTTCCAGAAGGTATTGCAGCCAGAGTGCCTTTCAAAGGCACTCTTGATGAGGTCCTATACCAGCTGATTGGCGGATTAAGAGCAGGGATGGGATACTGCGGAGCTAAGAATATTGACATGCTGCAACGCGCAAAATTCATCCGGATCTCCAATGCGGGAATTCAGGAAAGCCATCCGCATGATGTGACCATTACACGGGAAGCACCCAATTACAGCAGCCGCCAAGGATGATCCAGATCCCTGAATTCAGCGACAGATACAGTCTTTATACGAAAAATTCAAATCCTGAAATCTATAATCAGCAAATCACCTTTCACCTAAAAACAAATACCATGAAGAGGTTAATTTTGGGATGCATACTTATCAACACCTTGTTTTCTCCCTGTTTCGCACAAAAGAAACAAAACGTATTGCTTACTGTCGGGAAACAGCGCATCACCCTGGACGAATTCCTCCGGGTTTACGAAAGGAATAACAGCAACATCCAGGATAGCACCAATAAGAAGACACCCGTTGAATACCTGGATCTGTACACCAATTTTAAGCTGAAAGTGCTTGAAGCTGAAAACCTCGGTATGGATACCACCGCTGCCTTCAGAAATGAACTGGCCGGGTACCGCGCCGAACTGGCCGCTCCTTATCTCACTGATGTAAGTTATAATGATGAGCTGGTAAAGGAGACCTACCAGCGGATGCTGAAGGAGGTGAATGCCTCGCATATCATGATCCGGCTTCCGGAAAATCCGATCCCGGATGATACACTGGCTGCCTATGCCCGGTTATCCGCAATCAGGGATGAGATTCTGGCGGGCATGGACTTTAATGAGGCTGCAGCCAAATATTCACAGGATCCTTCAGCTGAAACAAACCGGGGTGATCTGGGATGGTTTACCGTTTTTCAAATGGTTTATCCGTTTGAAACCGCAGCATACACCACACCGGTCGGGCAGGTTTCAAAGCCTTTTGCATCCCGTTACGGATACCACCTGGTGAAAGTAAACGCGATCAGGGATGCCGAAGGTGATATACATGTGGCCCATATCATGAAAACTTACCAGTCCAATGCCACCCCTGAACAGAAGAACGCTGCAAGGCGAGTTGCCGACAGCTTATATATGCTGATTCAATCGGGTGCTGATTTTGCCATGCTGGCCCGGAATAACTCCGATGATCAGCGCAGCGCTGAAAAGGGGGGAGAGATGCCCTGGTTCAACCGCAGCCGCATGATTGCCACTTTTGCCGATCCCGCATTTGCCTTGCAGAACGACGGCGAAATATCCAAGCCGATTGACTCCGGGTTCGGGTTTCATATCATTAAAAGACTGGGGCTCAGGCAGGTCCCTTCGTTCGAGGAAGCCAGACGCGATATTGAAGAAAGACTAAAACGGGATAAGGACAGGAATGAACAAAGTCAGGACAGATTTGTCAGTAAACTGAAAACAGTATATCCTTATACTTCCGATAAGGTTGCCATAGAAAAAAATCTTAGAAATACCCTTTCCGCACTGAAGAAGGACACACTTGAGATCCCGCCTGTTCCAAATCCGGATATATTGCTTTTTACCATTGGGAAAGCATCATTCACGGTCAGTAACTGGATAGATTTTCTGAAAAAACAAGAGATCACCTCCCTGCCGAAAGACAGTCTTCGACTGGCGCATCTCTTTAAATCATGGGAAAATGAAAGGATCCTTGCATATGAGGATTCCCGCCTTGAGGAAAAATACCCCGATTTCAAATCACTGATGGAAGAATACCACGACGGCATGCTGCTTTTTGATATTTCGGAAAGCAAGATATGGCAAAAGGCATCGGCTGACACTACCGGTCTGGAGAAGTTTTACGAGATAAACAAACAAAAATACCTCTGGCCTGAAAGGTTCAAGGGCATGCTTGTTCAATGTTACAACCCTTCCATCAGGGATGAGGCAGAAAAATACATGGAGATGGATATCCCGGTGAATGAAATATACGACATCCTGAAGTTGTCTCCGGGGAGCATCAGTGTGACTTCCGGCGTATGGGAGAAAAATGAAAATCCGGTGGTGGATTATTATTACTGGAATGGCCCACTGCCAAAGGATTGGAACAACCGGACCGGATTCATACAGGGGAAAATGGCACCTCCCGAACCGAAACTGTTGGATGAGGTGAGGGGATATCACATTGCCGATTATCAGCAATATCTTGAAGATCAATGGATCAAGGAATTACGAAAAAAATACAAAATCAAAATTAATCATAAATTATTGAAAACGCTCACGGATGCATAACAGAAAATGGATATACCTGTTTCTGGCTATCCTGCCTTCCATTCATTCCTGTGCCTATTTCCACGGACAGGAAAAAGTGCCATTGGCCAAGGTAGGCAATAATGTGCTGTATCTCAGTGAATTACAAAATAAAATCCCAAAAGGAATTACAGAAGAAGACAGCATCCTTTTATCGGAAGATTACATTAAAAGGTGGATTAATAAAGGGTTGCTGATCTTGAAGGCAAACGAAAACCTCACCATTTCGCAACGGGATTTGGCGAGAGAAATGGAAGAGTACCGGAATTCGCTGATCATCTTTCGTTATCAGAACGAGCTGATGAAAGAAAAACTCGACACCAATGTAAGTGAGCAGGAAATCGATGATTATTACCTTGCTTCTGAAAAGGATTTTATCCAGAATGCCGACCTGGTAAAGGCGATTTATGTAAAGATACCGCTCCATGTCCATCGTCCCGAAAGGGTAATGGCCTTCTGTGAAAGTTCCTCTTCACAGAATCTGAAAGAGTTGGATGAGTTCTGCAGGAAGAATAGCGGAGTATATCGTACTTATCTGGACCAATGGGTAGAAGCGGGCACCCTGTTTCAGCACCTGCCTTCCAGGCCTGAAAACCTCTCCTCCTTTCTGTCCCGGTATTCCAGGTGGGAATTCAGGGACTCAGGTTTTTTCAATCTGATTAGTATAAAGGATTACAGTCCGGCCGGGAGTATTGCCCCGGTTGACTATGTCAGGAACGAAATAAAAGAGATCATTGTCAATAAAAGGAAAACCGAATTTTTAAAGAAACTGGAAGATGACGTATTTTTGGAAGGGATCAAAAACAACAAGTTTATCATTTATGCACATGAAACAGATTAGCATGAAATACAAATGGATAATGGGAACGGTATTGTTCCTTTTGGGGAGTAATATAACGGTTCGGGCACAGGACAAGGTAGTGGACCAGATCATAGCGGTTGTCGGGAATAACATCATCCTGAAATCGGAAATCGAGGATATGTTCATCCAGCAGCAGGCGCAGGGATTAACCAGTGAAGGAGACATGAAGTGTGAAATCCTGGAGGACTTCCTGGTTGACAAATTGTTGGTGGCAGAAGCATTGATCGACACCGACATTGTGGTAACTGACAACCAGATTAATCAAAACCTCGATGGCCGGCTTCAGATGTTCATTTCCCATTTTGGTTCGGAAAAAGAGGTGGAGAATTATTTCAAGAAACCAATCCCCCTGTTGAAAGCCGATTTGCAGGAAGTGATCAAGAACCAGCTTCTCAGCCAGCAGATGCAGAACAAGATCATCAAAAATGTGATGGTTACGCCTTCGGAGGTAAGATACTATTACAGAAACCTGAAAGAAGAGGATATCCCGGATATTCCGGTTCAGTATGAATATCAGCAGATCACCATAATTCCTGAGATCAGCGCAGAAGAGGAGAACCGGGTGAAGGCACAGTTGCGGGACCTGAAAAAGCGTATCGAGGATGGTTCCAGTTTTGCTACCATGGCGGTTTTATATTCAGAAGCACCCGAATCAAGGGTGGGTGGAGAAATCGGTTACCTGGGGAGGGCGCAGCTCGATCCGGCATATGCGGCAGCCGCCTTCAACCTGAAAGACGACAAAATATCGAATGTGGTCAAGAGTGATTTTGGCTATCATATTATCCAGCTGATCGACAGGAAGGGAGAAAAAATAAATACCCGTCACATCCTGATGCGGCCCAAAGTGTCGATTGAAGCCATGGAAAAGGCCTCTATGCGGCTCGACAGTCTGGCCGACCTGATCAGAAAAGGAAAAATCACTTTTGATCAGGCTGCCATGTATTATTCCATGGATAAGAATACCCGCAACAACGGTGGAACGATGATCAATCCCGAGACCCTCTCTTCCAGGTTCAGTGTGGAAGAACTCGATCCTGATGTAAGCAAGGTACTTACCGGACTGAAGATCAACGAAATTTCCGATCCATTTAAGACCACCGATGAAAACAGCAAACAGACGGTTTTCAAAATTGTCAAGCTGATCAATAAAACCAACGGCCATAAAGCCAATCTGCAGGAAGACTACCAGAAAATGGCAGAACTTTATCTGGCCAAAAAGAAGCAAGATGTGCTGAATGAATGGATCTCGGCCCAACAGGCTAAAACCTATATCCGAATTGACAACACCTATGCGAACTGTAATTTTGAATTCAAACACTGGATTAAGTAATTTCCGGGACTGATTGATATGGTGAACTTCAAGAATGATGTGGATGCACTGGATATGCTGCATTCGAAATACAAAGAGTTGCATAATGAGATTTCAAAGGTCATTTTCGGCCAGGACCAGGTAGTTACCCAGGTTTTGAGTTCCTTATTCAGCCGGGGACATTGTCTGCTAATAGGGGTTCCCGGATTGGCAAAAACCTTACTGGTCATATCCATAGCCAAAGTATTGGGGCTCAAATACAATCGCATCCAGTTCACCCCCGACCTGATGCCTTCTGACATCATTGGTACTGAAATTCTGGACAAAGAGCGCCAATTCAGATTTGTGCCCGGTCCCATTTTCGCCAACGTGATTTTGGCCGACGAAATTAACCGGACTCCGCCTAAAACGCAGGCCGCCCTGCTTGAAGCTATGCAGGAATGTTCGGTGACTGCTGCCGGACATAAATACGAGCTCGATAAGCCGTTTTTTGTACTGGCCACTCAAAACCCCATCGAACAGGAAGGTACT
>CAYWTT010000218.1:0-6572 GCA_964461245.1 uncultured Prolixibacteraceae bacterium
TGATCTCCTTGCCCGCCTCGCGCACAATCCTGGAAGCATCCAGCCCTTTCGTCTTCACCAGTTCATCAGAAATCATCACGGTCAATAAGGGTTTACCCTCAATTTCCACGCCCAGCACCAGGAAAAGATCCCGAACTTCTCCCCTCAGCTGGAATGCCAGGTCTTTGACTGCCTGTGCTGATCCCAGGAGTGGCTGGGCTGAAATGAGGTTGGCCCCGGAAACAGAAATAACCGACCTTTTCAGTTCCTCTTTCACCCGGGTAACGGCCTGCTGCTCAAACTCTGAAAGTTGTTTTTTCAGCTTTTCATTTTCCCCGAGCAGTTCACCCACTGATTTCCGGAGATCTTTTGATTGGCCGAACAACGCCCTTGTTTCCGAAAGTTCCTGCAATTTTTCCCGGATATATTCATCCGCCTTATCGCCCGTAATGGCTTCAATCCTCCTGACTCCGGCCGATACGGCCCCTTCTGAAAGGATGATGAACTGGCCGATCTGGCCCGTGGCAGGCACATGGGTTCCCCCGCAAAGTTCGATAGAATCTCCGAACCGGATCACCCTGACCGTTTCTCCGTATTTCTCACCGAAGAGAGCAATGGCTCCCATCTCCTGTGCATCCCTGAAGGGAACCTCGTTCATTGCCTCCTGGGAAATGTTCTGCCGGATCATCAGGTTCACCCTGCGCTGCACTTCTTCCAACTCTTCCCGGCTCATCTTTCCGAAATGGGAAAAATCAAACCTCAGATAATCGGCATTCACGAGTGAACCTTTCTGCTCCACATGCTTTCCCAACACCTCACGCAAAGCATGATCGAGAAGATGAGTGGCCGTATGGTTGTTTGCCGTCATCCTTCGCTGGCTGTGGTTTACCACTGCCCTGAACACCTTTTCCGGATTCTCCGGAAGATGGGACATGAGGTGAATGATCAGGTTATTCTCTTTCTGAGTATCGGTAATGGCAAGTTTCTTTCCGTCGAGCTTCAGGTAGCCGGTATCTCCCACCTGCCCGCCCGATTCGGCATAGAACGGGGTTTTATCCAATACAACCTGATAAAAGGTCTTGTTTTTCTGAATAACTTTACGGTAGCGGGCAATACGGGCCTCGCATTCCAGCTGGTCGTAACCCACAAATTCCACCTTTTCGATCCGGTGCAATTCCACCCAGTCGTCAGTTTCCTGGGCAGCTGCATTGCGCGATCTCTCCTTCTGCACCAGCATTTCCCTGTCGAATTGCGCCACATTGATGGTCAGTCCGTTTTCCCGGGCAATCAATTGGGTCAGGTCGAGAGGGAATCCATAGGTGTCATATAAAGTAAAGGCATCGGTTCCCGACAATTCAGCCTGATTTTCCGCTTTAGCTTTTGCAGTAAGCTGTTCGAGCAATCTGATCCCTGTTTCCAAAGTCCGCAAAAAGGATTCCTCCTCTTCATGAATGACCTTTTCAATCAGGTTCTGCTGGGCTTTAAGCTCAGGGAAAGCCTCTCCCATGGTAAGCCGGAGAACTTCAACCAACTTGCAGAGAAAGGGTTCCCTGAAATTCAGGAAAGTGTAACCATAACGCACAGCCCTTCGCAAAATGCGGCGGATTACATAACCGGCCTTGTTGTTGGAAGGCAGCTGTCCGTCGGCTATGGCGAACGAAACAGCCCGAAGATGATCGGTAATAACCCGCATGGCGATGTCACTTTTAGCATGAGAGCCGTAAGCTATTCCGCACAGTTTGGTGATTTCAGCAATGATTTCCTGAAAAACGTCGGTGTCGTAGTTTGATTTTTTACCCTGGATAACCATGCAAAGTCTTTCAAATCCCATGCCGGTATCCACATGTTTGGCAGGCAGCTCCTCCAGCTGCCCGTTGGCCTTCCGGTTGAACTGGATAAAGACAAGGTTCCATATTTCAATAACCTGCGGATGATCACGGTTAACAAGTTCACGGCCGGGAATCCGCTGCCGTTCAGCCTCGTCACGGATATCCACGTGGATTTCGGAACAGGGACCGCAGGGTCCGCTGTCGCCCATTTCCCAGAAATTATCTTTTTTATTGCCATTCAGGATCCGGTCAGCCGGAAGGAATTTTCCCCACAAGGCAGCTGCCTCGTCATCGCGGTTCAGCTTTTCAGCAGCATCTCCCTCAAATACAGTGGCATACAACCGGTCAGCAGGAATATGCAATCGGTCAACCAGCAACTCCCACGCCCACTGAATGGCATCCTGCTTGAAATAATCCCCGAACGACCAGTTGCCCAACATTTCGAACATGGTATGATGGTAAGTGTCAAGCCCCACCTCTTCCAAATCATTGTGCTTCCCTGATACGCGTAAGCACTTCTGGGTATCGGCAATCCGTTTCCATTTAGCCGGTTCATTGCCCAGAAAAATGTCCTTAAACTGATTCATTCCGGCATTGGTAAACATCAGGGTCGGATCATTTTTAACGACCATGGGGGCTGAAGGAACAACCTGGTGTTGTTTTTCGGCAAAAAATTCGAGAAAGGCAGAGCGTATCTCTTTGGAATTCATCATCTTATACTGAATTTTCGGATCGAAAAATTTGTTAAAAAAAATTAAAGGCCCGGTTAAAAACCTGATTGGGTTCTCCTAAAAATTACTTTTGTGCCGGAAACACTTATTTTTTTAAATAAATTTTGCAAATTTATGCGAAATAATTAATTCCGAAGGTTACGGAATTAAAATTTAGTAATCGTTAATATGGCCAAAAAAAAGTATCGTTTTAATCCAGAGACCCTTTCATACGAAGAGCATGGAGTGTCGCTCAAAGAACGGTTAACCCGTTTTTTTGCCTATTTTTCCAGCAGTATGGCATTTTCCATCGTCCTGGTGATCGTGATTGTTAACTTCTACGAAACTCCCAATTCCAAAGCCATCAAACGCGAGAACCAGCGTTTGATCACACAATATAAGCTGATGCAAAAGGATCTTGCCACGGTTGAAAAAGTGCTGGAAGACTTGCAGCAGCGCGATGACAATATTTACCGGGTGATCTTTGAAACAGAGCCGATACCTTCGGGTATCCGGAAAGCCGGTTTCGGAGGAACGAACAAATATGCCCACCTGGAAAACATGAATAACAATGAGCTGGTTATCAGCACAGCCAAAAAATTGGACATCCTTGCCAAAGAGGCTTATATTCAGTCCAAATCGTATGATGAGGTTTTAAAGCTGGCCTTGGCGAAAGAAAAGATGTATGCAGCCATCCCATCCATCCAGCCGGTTTCAAACCGGGATCTAAAAATGACCGCTTCAGGCTGGGGTTACCGCATCCATCCCATTTATAAAATCAGAAAATTCCACTACGGCATGGATTTTACCGCTGCCGTGGGGACCGATGTATATGTAACCGGCGACGGTACGGTCCGTGAAGTCACTTCCGAACACTCAGGGTACGGCAAGATGATCTCTATTGACCATGGATATGGGTACAGTACACTATACGCTCACCTGAGCGGATTTAACGTGAAGGAGGGACAGAAGGTCAAAAGGGGTGAAATAATCGGATTTGTGGGTAATTCGGGCACTTCCACCGCACCTCACCTGCACTATGAAGTTCATAAAAACGGAGAACCGGTGAATCCGCAATATTTCTACTATATGGATCTGACTCCGCAGGAATACGAAAGGATGATTGCCCTTTCTTCCAATATGGGACAGAGTTTCGACTAACCGCCGTGCCTTATAAAGAACCGAAAATAGAAAAAGTTTTCTTCAGTATTGGAGAGGTCTCTGAAATGCTGGGAGTAAACCCTTCCCTGATCCGTTTCTGGGATAAGGAATTTGCCATTCTCAAACTTCAAAAAACGGCCAGAGGCAACAGGATCTTCACGAAAGATGACATACAGCAGCTGAGGGTGATCTACCACCTTGTGAAAGAGAAAGGCATGACCCTTAAAGGAGCCAAACAACTGCTGCACAGGAACCGGGAAGGAGCCACCAAAACCGCAGAGGTGATTGAAAAACTGTTACAGATCAAACAACAATTAGCTGAAATCAGAAACGAACTGGCTGAAGAATGAAAGAACAGATCTACCTTTCGGAAATAGTGTCCTTTTTTGAATCTCTGGCACCCTCCTCCCTTCAGGAAAATTATGACAATTCAGGATTGCAGGCTGGGGATCCGGCAATGAATGTCCGGTCAGTACTCGTTACCGTCGATGTGACTGAAGAAGTGATCGATGAGGCGATCCGGTTCGGAGCCAACCTGGTGGTGATGCACCATCCCCTGATTTTCGGCGGATTGAAGCGTATAACGGGAAGCACATCCACCGAAAGGATATTGCTGAAATCCTTACGGAACCATATCGCCCTGCTGGCTGTCCATACCAACCTTGACAATGTGGAAGGCGGTGTAAACTCGAAGATTGCCGCGAAGCTGGGGTTGGTCAACTGCCGCATTCTGCAACCTTTGAAGGGACAACTCAGAAAGCTGGTGACTTTCATCCCTTCCGACCATTTGGATAAGGTCAGAAGGTCGGTATTTGAAGCGGGTGCAGGTTACATCGGAAATTACGATCAATGCAGTTTTAACCTGGAAGGAGTGGGTACTTTCAGAGGGAATGAAGTTTCCAATCCCTTTGTGGGAGAACCGGGCAAGCTGCACTTTGAATCCGAAGTGCGATTCGAGACCATTTATCCGCTCTGGCTGGAAAAACGGATAATCCAGGCATTGCTCCAATCCCATCCTTATGAAGAGGTGGCCTATGATATCTATCCGCTTGAAAATGCCTGCCCAAAGGCAGGTGCCGGGGTGCTGGGGGAATTACCCGAACCACTGGATGAATTCCATTTCTTGCAGAGAATTAAAGAAACTTTTGACATTCCCGTAATCCGTCATTCACCCCTATTGGGCAAAACCGTCAGGAAAACAGCCATTTGTGGAGGGGCAGGTTCTTCCCTTCTGAAAGATGCGATAGCGGCAGAAGCCGGGTTCTTTCTCACCGGAGATATCAAATACCACCAGTTCTTCGATGCGGATGACAAGATTGTGCTGGCTGATATGGGTCATTTTGAAAGTGAGCAATTTACCAAAGAACTTTTTTATGAATTACTTACAAAAAAATTCCCTACATTTGCAGTCCGTTTATCGGAGGTGAATACCAATCCGGTAAATTATTTTATTTAATCAGCAAATAATTGAATTTAACTTGTTTAAGTTATGAACACTCCATTTCAAAGGGTAGAAGAAAAAGAGGTATCGATCGAGGAAAAACTGCGGGCGCTCCATGAATTGCAGAGTGTGGTTTCTGCAATTGATAAAATCAAAATACTCAGGGGGGAGTTACCTTTGGAAGTACAGGACCTCGAAGATGAGATCGCGGGACTGAAAACCAGGATACACAACCTGGAAGACGAGATAAAAGGCCTGGAAACAGCCATCAGTAATAAAAAGATCAATATCAGGGAATCGCAAGCGCTCATCACCAAGTATACCGAACAGCAGAACAATGTACGCAACAACCGTGAATTTGATTCTTTGGCAAAAGAGATAGAATTCCAGAACCTGGAAATTACCCTTTCTGAAAAGCGGATCAAGGAATTTACGGCAGAAATGGGTGCCAAAAAAGATGCCATCACCTCTTCCAAAACACTTCTGTCGGAACGGATGGAAGACCTGGGCAGGAAGAACAAGGAACTGGAAGAGATTACAGAAGAGACCAAGATTGAAGAGGAAAAGCTGAAAGCCAAAGCTGAGAAGATCGAATTCTTCATCGAGCCCCGTCTGCTGACTGCCTTTAAAAAGATCCGCAAGAATGCCCGGAACGGTCTGGCTGTCGTTACCATCCAGCGTGATGCCTGCGGAGGTTGCTTCAACAAAATCCCGCCCCAGCGGCAGCTTGACATTGCCAGCCGAAAAAAGATCATTGTTTGTGAATACTGCGGTCGCATCCTGGTGGATGAAAAGATCAACCAGATTCCCGATGCGGAAGATTAATAAGCTCCTTTTAAAGAAAAATGCACCCTATCCCGGTGCATTTTTTATTTATGGGAATGTGTAATTTACAGGAAAAAAATCCCGAAAATAAATGAGAGCTTCACTTAACCGATCACAAACCAGGGAATATCGTTACGAAATGGGACTTTCGCCTGAACGGTTATGAAATGGACTGCCCTTCCCGGGCAGGCTGACTTCGTCCTCCATCGTTGTCCTTCCGGTGAGTATTAGCACCTTACGGGCACCCCGACAGTTACCCTTTCCCATCACCTAAATAAAATGAGCCGGTTATTATCCAATTCAATTTTATCGGCCAACTGTTCCCAGTCGTCCATTTCCTTGTAGATATTATGACAATACAGGTTGTCCCTCCCAGCAACTGATGCGTATTTTAAGGCCATTTCGGGATTCTGTCCGTCCAATAATGCGGTAAGAAACGCTCCAACCGCCGTATCCCCGGCACCCGATGAATTGATTATTCTGGCAGCATCGGCATGATAAGCATTACAAAAGATTTCGCGGTTGTTCCACTCTTCTCCCACTATTTTTGATCCTCCCTTTTTATTTAAGGAGGCAGCTTCCCCCGTGAGCAAATAGGTTCCCCGGGAACCCATTTTAATCAATAAA
>CAYWTT010000219.1:0-6565 GCA_964461245.1 uncultured Prolixibacteraceae bacterium
CGGTCATAATTACCTTTTTGTTCGCAGTGGTTGGATTGGGAACCACATCATACACGATACCCTTCTCGGTAGCGGCATTTCCACCATCGTTTAAAATACGGCCGCCAAGATCCGCACTGTTACAGGTTACGTTGGATTCAGTTGCTGTCTGGACGGTAGCTAATACAGGGGTAGAGAAGAAATAACCTTCCTGACCGTAAACGGTTTCGTTACTGTTGGTGGCATAAGCCCTGTAATAGAAAGTCTTCCCGGGCGCCAGACCGGTGATGGAACTGACATAACTTCCAGTTCCTGAACCATCCACAGTTTTGTTATTGGCTATGGTGGGATTGGGAGATATATTCCAGCAGATTCCCCTCGCAGTTACTGGCGAACCTCCATCGCTGGTGACATTTCCTCCTGCAACGGCTGAAGAACAGGTTATCGATGTGGCCAGCGTGGTGTTCACTGTGGGTCCTGCCGGGCAAGATGGAGTGACAAATTTAATTTCATTGCCATAAGCTGTTCCTGCGCAGTTAATCGCATACGCCCTGACATAATAGGTAGTACTGGCAGCAAGAGAGGTCACCGCCTGGCTCCAGCCTGTGGTTCCGGTCATCACCACTTTTTTGTCAGCAGTGGTGGGATTCGATGTCAGAGAATAAACGATTCCCTTTTCAGAAGGAGCATTACCGCCATCGTTTAGGATGCGGCCTCCCAGATTGGCACTGTTGCAGGTGACATTCGATTCAGTTTCTGATTGTATCGTTGCCAGTACTGGAGTGGAAAATGAATATCCTTCCTGACCGTAAGCCGTGGTCAGGCTATTGGTGGCATAGGCCCGGTAATAATAAGTTTTCCCGGCCTGTAAACCGGTGATGGTACTTGAAAAGCTTCCGGTGCCCGTTCCATTCGATGTTTTGGTGTCATTAATAGTTGGATTGGGCGATGTGCTCCAACAAACCCCCCTGTCAGTGATTGCCGATCCTCCGTCGCTCGTAATATTCCCGCCTGTAACAGCAGATGAACAGGTAATTGATTGTGCAATGGACGTGGAAATCACGGGATTATTGATCTGACTCGTAATAAAGCTGGTCTGTGCTCCGTAACCAGTTCCAGCAGCGTTGGTAGCATAGGCCCTGACGTAATAGTTGGTACCGGCCGTCAAGCCGGTAAGGCTGCTGGTATAGCTACCCAAACCAGATCCATCGGATGTTTTTGAATTGCTGACAGTAGGATTTTCAGTTGTACTCCAGCATACACCCCGGGCAGTCACTGCAGCTCCTCCGTCGGAAACCACGTTACCGCCGCCTGTGGCCGTGGTTTGGCCAGGATTACTTATGGTGGCAGTAGTCACAACGGGCACAGCAATGCAGGGAGGAGTCGTAAAATTCACTTCATCCCCGTATACTGTTCCTTTGCTGTTGGTGGCATACGCCCTCACAAAATATTTGGTACTGCCAGACAAACCGGTAAGGTTGCTCGTAAAAGTACCGGTTCCGGATCCGTTTTCAGTTTTGTTGTTGCTTACTGTGGGTGATGGAGTTGTATTCCAGCATACTCCGCGAGCCGATACAGTTGCACCGCCATCGCTGGTCACGTTGCCCCCTGAACTTGCCGAATTGCAGGAGGTGGCTGTCGTGACAGACGTAGTTACCGCTGCCGGGGAGGCTATGGTTATAGAGGTTGTGACCGCATTGCTCTGGTTCCCCGCGGCATAGGCAAGAACCTGGTAACCATATTTCTTGCCTCCACTGATGTTCACATCGCTCCAATCAGCTGCATCTTTACCAACCCTGGCCACTTCCGCATATGTTCCGTCATTTTCATTACGGAGGATGATGAATCCGCTGATCGTTCTGTTTGCCTGTTGCCATGATATTTTAACCGATCCTCCTGCATCGGTTGCCTGAAGTCCCGAGGGCGACCAGCTTTCCTTTGGAGTTGCAGGATCAAAGGGACTACCCCATTCTCTCTCCATGCATTTCACAAGAATTAACACCAACAGTACAGGTAATAGGGCAAGTAGCTTTTTCATCACTTATGCTTTAACAGATTAAAAAACTGAATGTTAAACATAACCAACCGCTGTTTGCGTTATTTATCCAGTCTCCAAACCGGTTCATTGCGGCTGTTAAAAATTCAGGGTCAGATTTACTCCTCCACCCCTGTTAAACGGGAACGTATTTATTGTAACCTGTTTCTTTACTTTGCCGGTTTTAATGATTTCATAGACAAATCCCGCACCGCAGATTCCGGCAATCCCCAAACCAATGGGAGTTATCTTATCCAGGCTTTCAATTTTTTTCCGCAGATTTGCAGCATCCTCACTTCCTGCATCATATTCGCCATATAGGCTGTTGGCCTTCTGAAGGGTTATTATTCCGACTACCGCAGAGGTAATAGCTGAACCGGCAAAAACGATTTTTGCTGTTTTCTGTTTTTTCAGGTTTAGGCTGGTTGCAGATGGCTTTTCTTGGGCCCTTTTCTCCTCCGGCCTTGGTTCGGTAATTGTTTTCGTCTCTTCTGCTGCTTTCTTCTTTTCCTCTGCCTTTTTCTCCCTGAGATTCAGCGTATCTTTTTTCGTAACTTCTTTTTTTTGTGGCAGGTTCTGAACTGCTTCAGCCACTTTTTCAGATATTATCTCAGTTTCAATTTTAAACTGAACAAATCCTTCCAGAGGGCCTTGTTCTGACAAAGCATCCCAGATGATCAACTTGTTGGTTCCGGTTGACATTTTATCGCCCGCATCACCTGAAATTTTCAACATAGGGCCAAGCCAGGTTTTTCCTTTGTCGAGTGAGTAAAAAAGTTTAATGTTATACAACTTTTCCCTGCCTGAAAGGTCATAAGTGATCTTTATCTGATTGCCTTCCTGGATAGCCTGGAAATTTTTTACCTCCTGACATTTTACGGCAGAATAGTAACCTGCCAGAAACAGAATAAAGACTAAAAACTTTAATTTCATGGTTATTGAAATATTAAGTCAGTTATTACCGTCACGTCGCTTTCAGAAGGAATATTTTCTCCACGTGTCACTGATTCCCGGGCTGACGTTAACTTCAGGATTCTGTGGCTTATTGTTAATGATCAGGGCTTGTTCTGTTACCGTTTTGCGAAGGTATTCCTCCAATTCACCAAGCGTAACCTGGCCTTTGGTCTCCTTCAGCTTGTTCAGAAGGAAGTACGTATATAATCCATGTTTCTCTTTTTCAAGAGGCAAGGCCGACTGTTCACCGGTTGCTGCACTCAGGACGACCAGATTGCCAGGCGGGGTTTCCATGACTGGTTTGGTAACCATTCCCCTTGCAGAAAGCAATCCGGACTTACGACCACCCCCGCTGAAACAGGCATCCAGGATTACAATTATTTTTTTTGCACCGGTTTCATTCAACATCCGGTAAAGTCTGTTCAGAGGCAATGCTTCATCAAGATTCGTTGCCCCCACATTCACGGGGACCAGAAACGGAATTTTGGTGGATTCATGCGGATAGCCGTGTCCGGCATAATAAAAGATCAGTTCCGGATTGTCTTTTGCTTTGAACAATTCGGTGACCCATTTGATGGAATTCTCAATTTTACCCGCCACTGCATCGGTTTCAAACCGGATCTGCTGGTCTGGAACGCCCAGTGTTTTCCGGGCATACTCCCTGAAAGACTTGGCATCATCAATGGCAAACTGTACATTTTTTTCGGAATAAATGGAAGTTCCCGAATAATGTTCATTGCCAATAATAATAGCAGCTTTGTTGGGATTCAAAGGTAATCCAACAGGTATATTGATATCCACATCTGACCTGAGAGAAGCAGTGGTTATCTCCGGAACAACTTCCTTTTCCCCTTCTATTACCAATTCCTTAACAGCCGCTTTTTTATTGAATTCCAGTTTAATAAGGGTATCTTTGGGAATCGCTGTACTTTTATCTTTGACTGCCACATCGAATTCAACATAGTCGCCCTGGTACTGGGCAGTGATAATAAACGGATATCCGATCTCTTTCGATTCATTCGGTTTAAGCTCACCGAGGAAATTCCGGTAACTCAATGCCCCGGGACCGGCAGTGTTATGAATGATACTCCTGTCTTTCCATGAGGCATCCACAAATATTTCCTTTCCTGTGCCCAGGCCCACATTCTGGACAAGGAGTTTGAGGATGAACGGAACATTTCGCATAACTTTGTCGGAATCACCACTGGCAACCTGGTAATCAACGACCCTGACATCCGGAGCTCTGAAGGCTTGTGTTTCCAATATCAGTTTGATCGTGTCTGAATTAAAACCATTCTTTTCATGGATAATAAACTTAAGCTGGGCTTCTGCTGACGGGATTTCAGCGCTGGCAGAAACCGGGAAATTTACAATTCTTTTCTCCCCCGCATCGATATCATTTAAATTCAGTGTTTTATCAAAAGTGAGCCCGTCGATGCCTGAAGCATTTGCCATTATCAAGGATAATCCCTTTGCCGGACCTGATCCGTTGTTGATCACTTCGAAATGAATCCTGACCTCTTCACCGGCATCCAGCAGGTTGTTGCCATTTTCATCCAGAATCCCGACATTTCGGATCTCAAGTGCCGGTGGCTTGAAGGATTCGCCTGTAATAGAGACCATTATAGGCTTGCTTATAAATGATTTTTTCTTTTGCTGTGCGGAGATTATGCATACCGAAAAAAAAACTGCTAAAAACAAAATGATCTTTTTCATTGCAAGCAGTAATTGGTGGAGTCTGAACGGACTTCGCGTATACCTAATCAAATTTAATCAAAAAAACAGAGAATTTAATCAAAGCTCTAAGAAAAAAATCCGGAAAAGTATTTTAAATGCCAGACGTTTATGAAATTTTAGAACCTGCTGTAAAGACAGAGAAAATGGTCTGTTTCTCATTTGCCGAACAGATTTTTAGAATCGGGATATTTTTTGATACAATCGTTTACTGCATGGGTATACCCGTTGATATCATTAATTTGCCGGTATGATTCAGATAACAACTGATAACTTTTAATTCCATTATAATCCAGTTTCGCGGACTTGCTGAAATAAGTGATGGCACTATTCCAGTTTTGTGCCTTAAATGCTGCCAATCCGGCATTATATATGATTACGGTATCTTCACCGGTTGAATTCTGCTCCATAAAATCCAGCGATTCTATTTTCAGAACCTGTTCAAACGAGTTCAGAGATTCAGCATATTTTTCTTTCTCAAATTGATCCGTTGCCTGTTTAATATAGGCTTTTGACAGGGATATCAATTTAATTTTAATCGGGATCAGGTATTTATTGCCTCTGTCGCTGTAATAAGCCTTTTGATAGGATTCAAATGCCACATCCAGGGGATTTTCCAGGAGTGATTCCTCCTTTTTGAATATCGAATGACAAATATCCCCTTTGACAATCCAGGTATTGGGCGATTTTATGTATTTACCATTTTTTTTCTTCGACAGATCAGTAGCGGTTAAAATCTGCTCCAAAGCCAGGTTCAGATTTCCCGCCTTGACATTCTTTGATGCTTTCTTCACCAGTGATCCCTGAGAAAATGAACCGAAGGGAAATGCAAGCAGACATAAAATCGCAAACAAGAAATAAGTTTTCATAACCAGCCAAAATATTGATTCGTTATTGAACAGCAGACTGAATCTGAACTTGTTATTTATTTTTCCCCATTAAATTTGCGGTACTACGGTAAAACAACTAAATATTGTATCCTATCAATTTACGCAAATTCTGACAAATAATAAAAAAATATTTATAGGACATCAGGTGTTTATATTGCTTAAAGTGCAAATTCCGGCTGACTACCGGAGTCGACATTGTTCTTTTCTGTTCATCCAAACTTCTGAAAGGCAACAAAATAAATAGATGATTCCCTTGTTTTATTCAAAAAAAAATCATAAATTTTGATAATTATTTTTCAGAGGTTATGACCAGGTCATATTGTTTTAGACAATCTGTCGGATACCCGTTAAACAAAAACCCTGCTTAAATTTATCCACAGAGTTCAAAGGAAACATACCCTATGTTTTGGTTATGATTTTTATACTTAACACTGATATTCCTTAGATAATAATTCTTAAATTCTAAAGTATGAAACTTAAATTATTTATTTTCATATTGTTCAGTGTTTTTTGTCTGAATGGTTTTTCTCAGGGAGACCCTATGGCTAAAATAAAAAGGTCCAAAGAAGACAAGGCAAAAGATGAACAAAAACTGAATGAGAAGGGTAAAGCTGAATTTGCCAAAGCCCAGGCTGACCATAAAAAGCTCTCCAATGCAACATTTGATGTGGCTGCAAATGAAATAATGAACGAAGATCTGACCAAATTGGTAGGGCTTCCGCCAAATGAAAAGCCTGACACAAAGCTTTCAGACGATGTGGAAAAAGAAAACAAGAAGAATCAGCAGGAGATAAAGGATAAACTGAAAAAAGATACCAAAAATGACAAGGCGGATGTGGATTTCTCAGCCTCTGGTTCTCCGCCGGTAGGGGCAGCTTGGACTGATCCCACATACTGGTATCCGGCATATTATACCCCTGTCAAAAACCAGGGAGGTTGCGGCAGTTGCTGGGCGTTCGCTGCCTGTGCAGCT
>CAYWTT010000220.1:0-6564 GCA_964461245.1 uncultured Prolixibacteraceae bacterium
CCTGCTGAAGAAGAATGAGGTGGAGGTCGTTTTTCTGTATGTCTCCACTTATGCGCTGTCTTCCACGGTTCTTCCCGTGGCCCAGAGTCTGAAGGTGCCCGTCATCATTCTGAATCTTCAGCCGGTGGCACAGCTGGATTATGATGCTTTCAACAACCTGGGCGACCGGGGCAGAATGACAGGGTTATGGCTGGAACATTGTCAGGCTTGTTCGGTACCTGAAATCGCCGCAGTTTTTAACCGCTCCGGTATATGCTACGATATAGTGACGGGCTATCTCGATGATCAGCAGGCTTGGGAGGAGATTGCGGAATGGGTTGAGGCTGCCCGTGTAGTCTTTGCCCTGAGGAAAAACCGCATGGGCATTCTGGGCCATTATTACGGAGGCATGCTGGATGTCTATACCGATCTGACCATGCAGTCGGCCACGTTCGGAACCCATTTCGAAATGGTGGAAATGTGTGAACTTGCCAAATACCGGGAAGAGGCCACAGAAGCTGAAATCTTGCTGAAAACAGAAGAGTTCGGGGAAATCTTCGAGGTGGTGCCCGAGTGTGATCCCAAAGAGATCGACCGGGCAGCCCGTACCTCTGTGGCATTAGACCGGCTCATCAAAAAAAGGAGATTAGACTCGCTGGCATACTATTATGAAGGAGAACCGGGAAATCCCTATGAGAATATGGTAACCTCGGTGATTGCGGGTAATACCCTGTTAACTGGGAGAAACATTCCGGTAGCGGGTGAATGCGAGGTTAAAAATGCACATGCCATGAAGATCCTGGCTGAATTGGGAGCCGGAGGCTCCTTTTCAGAGTTCTATCTGATGGATTTCAAGGACGACGTGGTACTTCTAGGACATGACGGACCTGCTCATTTTGCTATTTCGGAAGGGCGGGTCAAACTGGTTCCATTGCCGGTATACCACGGAAAGCCGGGAAAGGGACTCTCCATACAAATGACAGTGAAAAACGGACCGGTAACCCTGCTTTCTGTGGTGGAAGGAAAAGAAGGAATCTTTTTCCTGGTTGCAGAAGGGGAATCGGTGCCGGGACCGGTGATGCAGATCGGAAATACCAACAGCCGTTATCGTTTCTCCACCGGTGCGAAGGAATTTATCGAGCGCTGGTCGAAACAGGGACCCGCCCACCATTGCGCCATTGGAACAGGCCATGTGGCGGGTAAAATTGAAAAACTGGGTAGGATCCTGGGGCTTAAAACCGTCAGGATTGCATGATTTGAAACTGACTCCGGAACCTGTGTTCCGGTTTATTCGGGTTAATTATTAACCAAATTGTGTATTTAAAAACCACAGTCTGATGAAAAAAAATCGAAGTAAGAACCTTTCTGAGAACGGAAGGTTTGATCTGACGAAAATGAAAATCACCCTTTTCTTTTCGCTGATTTTCATTTTCGCAGGTGGGGCAAATCACCCTGCCCACGGGATTGTGACTGATCTGCCAGGATCCGACGGATCTTCCGTCCAGCAACCTGCACGCATCATCACCGGTTCAGTGAGGGCAGCCAAGGGCGAACCCATTCCCGGGGCAACAGTGATCGTGAAAGGTACCACTACCGGAACGGTGACCGACCTTGACGGAAAGTTTACCCTTACCGTACCCTCTGATGCCCAGGTCATTGTATTTTCCTTTGTGGGAATGAAATCCCAGGAATTTGCACTGGCCGGCAAGAGTCTGTTTGAGGTAACCATGGAAGAGGACAGGCTGGCACTCGATGAGGTGATCGTGATTGGTTATGGTACGGCCAAGCGACAAGAGTTTACAGGATCGGTAAGTTCCGTAAAAATGGAAAATTCACCGGTAGCTCTTTTGCCTAATCAGAATCCGCTCGAATCGCTGAAAGGAAATGTGGCCGGATTAAATATCGGCGCCACCAATACCGCTGGAGGGGAGCCCAGCATGGATATCCGCGGACAGAATTCCATCAGCGGATCCAACGACCCTCTGATCATCCTCGACGGCGTGATCTATCCCGGCAGCCTGAACGACATCAATCCCAACGACATCGCCACATTTGATGTACTCAAGGATGCTGTTTCCTCTGCCGTTTACGGATCCCGTTCCGCCAACGGGGTGATTGCCATCACCACCAAAAAGGGTAAACTGGGAAAACCGATGATCACCTTCAATGCCTCCTATGGCGTTCAGACCTGGCAGAACCAGCCGGTGATGATGAACGGAGAAGACTGGATTGTATCGGTCAACGACAGGAACAAATACCAGACAGGATCCACCAACTGGATGAAAGCAGGTGAACTGGCCAACCTGGCTGCCGGCAAAGAAACGGTTTGGCTGGATCATGTGACCCGGACCGGTCAGATCCAGGATTACCAGATTGCCGTTTCCGGAGGAGCCGAAAACATCAATTATTACCTTTCTGCCTCTTACAATGACAACAAAGGCATTATTGTGGGCGACGACTTTAACCGCATTTCGCTGATGGCCAAACTGAAGACCAACATCACCAAATGGCTGGAGATCGGTATAGACGGAAGTTTTTCCCGGAGGGATTATTCGGGCTTTTCAGCCAGCGTGGCGCAAGCTATGATGATGTCACCATACGGAGTATATTATCGCGATGAGGATAACAAATTGCTGGAAAAATACCCCTACACCCAATCGGCTGTCCACCCATTGTGGGGTGTCGACGATGGTACCCGCGATAACCTGGATGTTCGCAACAATTACCGGGTCAACAGTTACCTGCTGGTCAGCATTCCCTGGGTCAAGGGATTGACTTACCGTCTTAATTACCTGGTGAACCAGGATCAGAACCAATCAGGCAATTTCAATTATGAAACTTATTATGTAAAAGAAGGGGAAGGCCTGGCAAGATATGAACCGGCCACCGTGGTGGGATTGCTCTCTTCTGCCAATGGAAATTTCGAAAACAACAGAACCTTTAGCTATGTTTTCGATAATATAGTCAATTACAAGCAGTTGTTTGGCAAACACGGCGTCGATCTGACCCTGGTGGCTACAAGAGACTACCGCCGCTACGAACAGGTGAATTCCACAGGCAATGATTTTGCCGCCAACGGAAATACCACACTGGGGATGTTTGGGCTTCATAAAGCCACTGTGCAGAAAGTGATCATGAACAGCGATGAAAGAGGCAATATCGGCTACCTGGGACGGGCCAGTTATTCATTTGCAGAAAAGTACTTTCTGACCGGAACCTACCGCAGGGACGGCGCCTCCGTCTTTGGTGCGGATAAAAAGTGGGGTAATTTTGCCTCAGCCGGTGTAGCCTGGCGAATCACCAGCGAAGAATTCATGAAGAATTTTGAACCGCTCGATAACCTGAAATTAAAATTATCGTGGGGGCAGAACGGAAATCAGGGGATCGGACCCTATGCCACGCTTTCAAAAGTGGACAATGGATCTACGGGAGGTTACCGGTATCAATGGTCCAACGCGGCAGGAAAGATTAGTTACGGATTGGTGCAGAGTACCCTGGGAAATTCCGGCCTCGGTTGGGAAACCACAGAAGCATTCAATGGAGGATTCGAATCAGCTTGGTTGAAAGAGCGACTGTTTGTGGATCTCGACCTTTACCTCTCCAAAACCACCGACCAGATTTTTGTCAGGCAGATACCGGTGATGACCGGTTTTAAAACCATAAATGCCTCCATGGGACAGTTGAATAACCGGGGAATAGAGTTGTCTGTAAGATCGGTCAATATCCAGAAAAGGGATTTTCAATGGAGTTCTGCTGTCACCTGGTGGCTGAACCGGAATAAAATTATTCACCTGTATGGCGATGATATCAACGGGGACGGAAAAGAAGACGACGATGTGGGTAACAGCCGTTTCATTGGAAAATCACTGGGAGCTATTTATGGGTATGAGCAGGATGGGATTGTTCAGGCAGAAGATACGGAATACAAAAGCCTGACCTCGGCTGCCGACGGCGATCCGAAATACGTCAGTATCGATGATATTCCCGGAATTCAACCGACCGACCGGAAGATCCTGGGTTATGACAAGGAAAATTTCAGGCTCAGTTTCAGCAACAATGTAACCTATAGGAATTTTGACCTCTATGTGATGATTGCCGGTAATTTCGGGGGAAACGGATACTACCTGAAAAGCAATGCCAATGCGTATTTGTCAAGGACCGACCGGTTCAACGACAATCATGAGTATATTGAATATTGGACAGCCGAAAACAAGAGCAATGATAACCCATCTGCTTACTATTCAAATGACGGCCGGTTCCTCGGATTGCAGTCGCGGGGCTTCGTGAGGATCCAGGATGTATCTCTCTCCTATTCTTTTAACCAGTCCTGGATAAAGGAGGCAAGGATCGGGTCGCTTAAGTTATTTTTCAGTTGTAAAAACTTGGCAACCTTTACCAACTGGGATGGCGGTGATCCTGAAACCGGAACCCAGGTAAGGGAAAATACCTTCCCGGTACCTTCCACTTACACGTTGGGCGTTTCCATGACATTCTAATCACTTAAATCTGAAGAGAAATGAAAAACAGGATAATAAAAAGCGTTTGGATGCTTTTTCTTGTGATCGGAATCGCAAGTTGTGAATCGGACGACGAATTCCTGCAGGAAGTTCCGGAGACCTTTTACACCGTGGACAATGTATTTTCCACTTCTGCACAGGTCGACCAGGTGGTGGTTTCCATCTATTCCCATTTAAGGGATTTGTGGGCGAATCCGGGTGAATCGGGCTGGATTTTCGTATTCAGGGGCAACGGTTCCGACATGTATGATGTTCCCAGTATCAGAAGGGGCAATCAGTTCAATAATTATGGCAGCATTACTGCAGGGCACACCAATTTTTATGAGAACTATACCACCTGGTATTATGTGATCAACCGGGCCAACCTGGCTTTATGGGCTGCCGAGCTGCCGCAGATAGCCTGGTCTTCGGCTGCAGAAAAAGCATACGTAGTGGCACAAGCCAGGTTTTTCAGGGCTTTTGCCTATAAGAACCTGGGTGAACTGTTCGGGGGCGTGCCGATTGTGGAGGAGATAACCATGGCCCCGAAATATGATTTCACACGGGCTACCCGTGCGGAAACCTATCAGTTTGCCATCAATGAGATGCTGGCCGTGGAGAATGATTTTCCTGAAACCACCCCGATTGGAGGGCGTCTGGTGAAGGGAGCGGTTCAGCATAACCTGTGTGAACTTTACCTGGCACTGGGTACCCAGTTGGCTGCCGACGGCAAGACAGCCGAATCAAAAACGGCGTTTGCCAGTTCAATTACCTACGCCGACAAAGTCATCAACGGGGGCACTTTTTCACTCATGAATGTCCGGTTTGGCGGCCGGAAAGCGGAGAACACCATTGTGATCGACATCTATAAGGGGGGTACCGTTTCTGCGGCAAATAAAGTGGATACCCTGCAACAGCAGGTCAATTATTACTGGGACCTTTTCCAGGAGGGAAGCGTGAATTACCAGGACGGAAACAAGGAGTGTATCTGGGCGATGCAGATCGATTATGCCGCCTATAAACTGGAAGACGGCAAGTCCAAACTGCCTTACTCCCGGACCTACGGACCGGTATTCAGGGATGGCGCCAAAAACCACCTGGCCGGGTTGAATGAAGAAGTCGGCGGAAGGGGTATCGCCCAGATAATCCCTACTATGTATGTCCGCGATGAGATATACACAGGCAAATGGGCTGCCGACATACGGAATACCGATGCGGTTTTCAGAAGAAGGTTTAAAGGCAATGTAGCTACATCCCCCTATTACATGAAGGATGTTCCCTGGTCAGAAATTTACACCGGAGCTTCTGATGCAACGACGAACAAGAATAATACCAGCCTGTGTTACCCGGTATCCTGTAAAATCGCAACGGATAAGTACATGGGTCTCACAGAAGGGGAAAACCGCAGCAATCTTTTCCGGGACGACTATTTCATCCGGCTGTCTGAAACCATTCTTTTGCGGGCCGAAGCCAAACAGCGCAACGGGGATAAAGCCGGAGCCGCCGCGGATGTCAACCTGCTGAGGACCAGGGCAAAATGCGGATATATGGTTACTTCAGCCGATATGGACGACAGCTTCAACCTGATCCTTGACGAAAGAGCCCGGGAACTGGTATATGAAGAATGCCGCTGGAATACCCTCCTCCGGATGGGGGGAACCATCGCTGTGGACCGTATCAAGAAATATGCTTTCTGGCCTGAAGCAGCCACTTCGCTGACTTTCAACTACAACCTCTGGCCCATCCCGCAGTCGGTGATCGACACCAACAAAGATGTGAAACTGGATCAAAATCCGGGTTGGAACAGATAACTTGGCTCATTTTGCCCTGAGGGCGTGATGATCACCTGTCATTTACCCCGAAAGGAGGTGAGTGGCAGGTGAATTATTTGTTTTGTGAATGGAAATCTTTTTGCTGTTTTCCCTGAACCGTGGTTTATCCGGGGAAAGATAAAAACTTTACTTTTTCCATTCACTTGAATCATTTTATTCGTTTCCCATGATGGTAAGATTTCTTTTATCCATTTTCACAGTTGCTGTGCTGATTATTTCCCAAGGGTGTAACCACCCGGGCCATGCCCAGTATAATG
>CAYWTT010000221.1:0-6552 GCA_964461245.1 uncultured Prolixibacteraceae bacterium
GAGCCTGAAAAACCGACCCCAATTGGGAAAATCCGCTGTCAAGCGAATCACTCCAGGTATAGTGGAATACTTTCCCCGTTTGGGCATGTATTTCATGGTTGAACCAGTTGTCGAGTCCGACTCTCTCCTGGGCCGGCAAAAGGGAAATTCCCATGAGCAGAAAGGCAGCGGTAAGGAAAAACCCGAAAATCCTGTTTAGATACATGGCTTTGGAAATTTAAATTTTAATGATCCTGCTATTCCCTATTTCAGGATAAAAATAACAATACGCCTGAAAACTATTGGAAAATTTCAGTCTTTTTTTCTAAGGAGGGGGTGGTTGATTAATTCGCTCAACGCATGGATCTTCTCAGCATCGGAGTGTCTGTTACAGATTTTCCGGTCGAGCCAGATTGCCTTCATGCCTGCCTCTCTGCTTCCCTGATAATCTGTTTCAAATGAATTGCCTATGAACAAACAGTCGGCAATGGCACTACCTGCCTGGTGTGCTGCCATTCTGAAAATCTCTTTTCCCGGTTTAACTACTCCTTTTTCTTCAGAAATGATGACCGTAGTGAAGAAGGAGAGCAGGTGGTTGTGTTTCAACTTGTAAAGCTGATCCTGGCTTGTTCCGTTGGTAATGATCCCCAGTTTGTTATCCTTTAATCTCTCCAGGCAGGGAAGGACATCAGGAAAAGCTAAGCAGGACTCTAGGAAAGAACGGTGATATTGGCTGAAAATCTCCCGGGCATGATCGTCCGGAAGGTCAACACCCCTGTTTCCCCAAAGCTTTTTTATTCTGGCGATTCGTTGTTGCTCCAGAGAGATCTTCTGCTCAAAATAGAGGGTAATATACCGTTCATTTATGGCAAACCATTCCGACAGGATAGTCTCCGGGGATTCTCCGGAGAAAAGGGGATAGTCATCGCAGATTTTCTTTAACGCAGCAGAGTGAGCCGATTCACTGTCCACCAGGGTATCATCGATATCAAAAAAGATATCCATCCTCTTCAGACATTAGAAAGTACTTCTCCGGATCAGGTGAAAATCGCACCTGATCTTTTTGAATGACTTTTCGGTAATCATTTTACCGGCCAGATATCCCATTTGTTTGAAGTCGGTTGAAAAAACAGTCAATCCATCCAGGATGATCTCATTGATCGGAGATTCATTATAAGAAATAATCCCTATGTCCTGACCGATCCTGCATCCTTTCATTTTGGCCGTTCTGACCAGTTCGATCAACTCTTTGTCAAGTTGTCCGTTCAGGATCAGAAAAGTCTCCCCTTTCTCGATAATGCTTGTGTCAATGTCATGATAAATTTTATAATTGAGCGAATGCTCCCTGCAGCATTTTTCAATCCCCTTTAAGATCAACGGAGCGTACATACTGCCCGGCATGGCCAGGACGTTCAATTTCCTGAATTTCTTAAGCACCTCAATTTCCTCGGAAAGGCCTTCATAGATGTCCTGCTCCAGGTCCTGGTAAACACATCCGAAATTGCCCGGAAGATTTTTTACATTTCTGTCCAGCACGAGCAGTTTTCTGTTGGGAATGCGTTTCAGGATTTGGAGCATCCTTTTCTGAATCTCGGGTTGTAAGGGGAAATGGGGGGTGATGATATAGTAATCAAACTTGTTCAGGTTTTCCTCGATAAAATGTTCAAATAGATCGATATCCTGGTTGTGGAGGCGGATGGTTATTTCGGAGATGCTTCCGATCTGGGAGGAAAGAGAAGAGAAAAGCACATGCTTGTAAGTACTTAATTTGTCAAAAAGCACCAGGACTTTTACTTTGTGCTTTTTGTTGGTCACAAAGAAACCTTTGCCCTGGGCAGATTCGATAAATTCCTTGTCTCTCAGAATGGAATATGCTTTTTTAACGGTTTCTTTTGAAATTTGCAAATCTTCTGCCATCTGATTCATGGATGGCAAAAAATCGCCGCCGTTCAGCATGTTGGAGCTGATCAGGTCCTGAACCGATTCAATTAGCTGTTTATATACAGGCACCTCTGAGGTTTGATCCACTTTAATTTTTAAATCCATAACCGCGAGTTATTTAGATCAAATATTAATAAAAGAAATTATTCAGCCACGTTCGAATAAGGGTTGCAAATTAAAAAAAAATTCTTAAATTTGCAACACACTACACAACACTAATGTATTTTTTGGTCTGCTGTGGCGTGGTTTTGATCGCAAAAATAACCATTATTAAACTCTATGAAAAAAAATGTTCTACAAAATGATTCGGGTCAGTCCTTACTAAAAGCATGGACTGTCATTTTTCTGGGGCTGATTTACATGTTTTTTGGAGCCAATGTGATGGCCCAGCGTGTGACAGTTACCGGGAGTGTAAAAAACATTTCCGGGGAACCTATCCCAGGAGTTACTATTGTGGTAAAGGGGACCACAACCGGGGTGATTACCGACAATGCCGGAAATTTCACCATCCGGGAAATTAGCCCTGATGCAGTCTTGCACTTTTCTTTTGTGGGTATGAAAGAGCAGGATGTGCAGGTAAGTGGAAAAACAGTAATTCAGGTAACCATGGAGGAGGAATCGATTGGTCTGGGAGAAGTGGTGGCCGTGGGATACGGGTCAATGCGAAAACAGGATGTGACCGGTTCTGTGGCTTCGATTAACCGGAACGACATACTGGCCAATCCTTACATGAATGCTGTGCAGTCTATTCAGGGGAAGGTTTCAGGGATAGATATCTATTCCACCTCGTCCAAGCCGGGAGACGCCCCCACCATCAGGGTCAGGGGTAATCGTTCCATTAAAGCCAGTAACGATCCCTTGTATGTGGTGGATGGAATGCCTTTCGAAGGGAACCTGAAAGATGTGAACGTCGCCGACATTGAATCCATTGAAATTCTGAAGGATGCTTCTGCAACCGCCATTTACGGTTCGCGTGGAGCCAACGGGGTTGTTCTGGTGACCACCCGCAAGGGGAAAGCCGGGAAGGCAGAAGTTACCTGGAATAGTTATTACGGCGTTCAGATAAACAACGAGGAAAAGTTCATGAGCCCGGCCAAGTTTGTTGAAATGAGAAGGTGGGCACAACGGAATGCAGGAAAATATGCGTCTGATGTTCCTACCCTTGATCTGGATAAAACGATGTTCTATTATCCGGATAAATATGTGATTGAATCGATTTCGATGGCTTATGATGAACAGGGTAATTACGATCCTTCAAAAATCAGGTCGTTCGACTGGATTGATGCGATCAGCCAGACCGGGATCATCCAGGATCATCAGTTGAGCCTTATCGGGGGGAACGACAAGACCAAGGTGGCTTTCTCGGCCGGTTACTTTGATAACCAGGGGGGAATAAAGGGATTTGGTTATACCAAATATTCCCTGAGGCTATCGGTTGATCAGGTTGTCAACGACTGGCTCACCATCGGCGGATCTATGGCCAGTTCCTTCAACCAGAAGAAAGAGACCAACAACAGCATTTACAGTTATGCGGCACAAACCAACCCGTTAAATCCTTTTACTGATGAGAACGGGGTACTCCAGTTGTATCCCGGAGGTGAGCTCTGGCCCAATGCGAAACTGGTGCTGATGAACGATTTTCTCAATTACAAGGCCAACCGTTTTTATGGGAGTTATTACGCTGAGGTGAAGCTGCCTGCAGGTTTCAAATACCGGTTGAATTTCGGACCGGATTACCAGGATGGACGCAATGGTTCTTTTTACGGTTCCAAAGGATCCCGTTTGGGGGCCATTCCCACTGCATCCAGCAGCATGTTCAACCAGCTGCATTATACATTGGATAACCTGATCTATTTTGATAAAACCTTCAAAAACATACACAAAGTCAGCGCAACTTTGCTTCAGAGTTTGGAAGAGTATAAATATGAGAACCTGAGCGGAGGAGTAAGCGGATTACCTTATGAATACCAGAAATGGTATAACTTGGGTACAGCCACATCGATCACCTCGATCGGATCAAGCTATACCAGGTGGGCACTGAATTCCTACATGGGCAGGATTAACTACAGTCTCAAAGACAGATACCTGCTTACTGTCACCGGTCGTTATGACGGATCTTCCCGCCTTGCCGAGGGTCACAAATACACCTTCTTCCCGTCAGCTGCCCTTTCATGGCGCATCACCGAGGAACCTTTCATGTCGAAAGTGAAGGCCCTGGATAACCTGAAACTGAGGTTCGGATACGGAGAAACCGGCAATACCTCGATCAGCGCATACGAAACCCTTGGTTCACTGACCCGTACCACGTATGCGGTCGGCGATGCAGGTTTCCTGGGCTATGCCCCGAATGCCCTGATCAACCCCGGATTAAAATGGGAGTCCACCGCACAATATGACTTGGGTATCGACTTCAGCCTCTGGAAGGGCAAATTGTCCGGAACCGTGGATGTATACCGCCAGAACACCAAAGATCTGCTGTTGCCCAGGCAGCTTCCGATTGCTTCCGGATTTTCCAGCATTACCCAGAATATCGGTTCCACCAGGAATTCCGGTCTGGAAGTCTCCCTGTCGGGAGTCATTCTCGATACACCGGGGGGATTCAAATGGAATACTGACGTGATGTTCTATACCAATAAGGAGGAGATTACCGAATTGTACTACGGGAAAGTGGATGACATTGGAAACAAATGGTTCATCGGAAAACCGATCAATACTTTTTACGATTATAAATTCGACGGAATTTGGCAGGACAGTGAGGAAGACAAAGCCCTCATGGCTGTGTACAATGCGGCAGGAAGCTCCTATGCTCCGGGTGAGATCAGGATTTTTGACCGGGACGATAATAAGAAGATCAATGCGGATGACAGGAAGATTCTGGGATCGGCTGTTCCGAAATGGACGGGAAGTATCACCAGCAACATGGAGTATAAAGGCTTTGATTTCTCATTTTTCCTCTATACCCGTCAGGGACAAATGCACTATGATGTGATGATAGCCAATCATGAAGCCAGGTACAGGGGAATTGATGTGGATTACTGGACACCGCTCAACCACAGCAACAGCTGGCCACGTCCGCTTGCAGGAAGGCAGGAAGCCCTGAACTATACCACCTTGTGTTACCAGGACGGATCTTTCATTAAACTGAAAACGGTCACCCTCGGATATACTGTTCCTGAGAGTGTCCTCTCGAAACTGGATATCAGGAAACTGCGGTTTTATGTCACAGCCCAGAATCCTTACATGTACAAAAAATGCTGGAGTCAGGATCCGGAATCACCCGGGCTCACGGTGCCTTCTGTAAAGACGTTTATGGGCGGTTTATCTGTTACCTTTTAACCATTAAATCTTACTTTCATGAAAAAACAAGTTTTCGCAATATTCCTGATCCTTCTTTTATCGACCTCGTGTAAAGATTTTCTGAAGGAAGAATTTGTCTCGGGAATTGGTTATTCCTATTATGATACCGAAGGTGGTATTGAAGACCTGGTGAGGTCGGCGTATGTCCCGCTGAGAACCTGGGGTGGTACGGCAAACGGATTGAAAATGACCTGCCACGGTACCGATATTTGGGAGTACACCGATGTATCCGATGGAAATGAGTTTCATATGTACACCTCTGCCATAAACCCGGCCAATGCGATTTTTTACAATGTATGGAGTGAATTTTATAAGGGGATCAGCCGTTGCAACATTGGGATCAACCGAATCCCTAACGTCACCGGAACTGCAGCCCTGATGACCGATGCCGGTAAAAAAGCCCGCATAGGTGAATTGAAATTCCTGCGCGCTTATTACTATTTCATCCTGGTGCAGTCTTTTGGTAAGGTTCCCCTGCTGGTTGACGAGAGTATCGGCGTGATGACCGAAATGAAAAGGGCATCCGTTGCTGATATTTATAAGACCATTATTGCTGATCTGAGGTATGCTGCCGAGTTCCTTCCTGCCACACAGTCGGAAACGGCCAGGCCGGCACAGGCGGCAGCCCAGCAACTGCTGGCAAAGGTTTATCTGACCCGCGGCAGCGCCGTTACTGAAGCCCGCGGACAGAAAACCACCGATATGGACAGTGCGGCCTTTTATGCTGAGAAAGTCATAGCTTTCAAGGGTGACTTGCTTCCAAATTATGATGATGCCAGGCGCCGTGACAATGAAAAGAATAAGGAAGTGCTTTTTGCTGTCGAATATACCACCAACCTGTTGTACAACGGCGACGGAAACCAAAGCCACCGCTTCTATACGATCCAATACATGACCATTGGCGGGCTTACGTTGGATATGGCTTACGGAGAGGCTCATGTCCGCCTTAAACCATCCAATTATTTCTTTGATCTTTATGATCTGAAAAACGATTCCAGATTCTATAAACAGTTCCAGACCACCTGGTTGTGTAATTATACGGCCACCATACCCAAATGGACGGCTGCTTATGCTCCAACACCCGACCTGGTGGGGAAAAATAAATTCGGCTTAGGTGATACCGCCCTCTATTTTACTATGAACACTGTAACCGACAACAACCTGATCGAGAAAAAGCCCTATACATGGCGACCCAGGAATAAGTTTACCAACCGCGTCTTTCCGCAATACCGCTATCACCTCGATCCCAACAGGGCCGGACAGAGTTCCGGAACC
>CAYWTT010000222.1:0-6545 GCA_964461245.1 uncultured Prolixibacteraceae bacterium
AAAAATGAAGAATCGATGCATACATGATAGGAAGAGGCACTTCCCCAAACTTTGTTGCTGTAATAGTTGTAATATGCTGCCCTTTTCTTGTCGGTTTTTTCAATGATATCGGCCGCCTTTTTTGCCGGGATGTTTTGTATCTCTGCAATCCGACTGATCCGATCATTGGTGTTTGCGCAGATGAAAAGGTTCAGGCATCGGGGAAAATCCTTGAGCACATAATCCGCGCAGCGACCCACGAAAACGGCCGATCCTTTGCCAGCCAGCTGACGGATGACATCACTTTGGATCTGAAAGAGGGTTTCATTGCTCAGGTAGTTGATCGAATAATCTTCGGCTCCCCAGGTACCAAAAGCACCAAACTGCCCGCCGAAGAGACTGTGGCTTTTTTTTTCATCAGCCTGTTCAAAAAATTCTTTCCCAAGACCGCTTTCCTGTGAAGCGATCTGAATAAGCTCCTTATCATAAAAAGAAATGCCCAGGTGAGCAGCCAACTGCTCTCCAATTTGACGACCTCCGCTTCCCAGCTGTCGCCCAATCGTGATAATGAATTTTTCTTCCATGACTCACAGGTATTTATAGGTGGTTTTACTCTTTTTATAATGATGAATAAGCAGATAAGCCGCCAGAATGGTGGATAGCAGATCGGCCACAGGGATGCTGACCCAAACGCCGTTCACTCCGAAGAAATGAGGCAGGATAAGCAAACAAGGCAATAAAATGATCACCTGGCGCGACAAGGACATAAAAATCGCCTTATGCGCCATCCCCAGGCTCTGAAAAAAATTCGAAGTAACCATCTGAAATCCGACAATGGGGCTGAAGATAAAGACGATGCGTAATCCGGGGATCACCAATTCGGTTAATTTCTGGTCCTTTGTAAAGGCTGAAGCTACCACATGGGGTAAAAATTCACTGATGAAAAAACCAATGGTCATAACCGCGGTAGCCAGAAGGATGGTATACCGCAAAACCCTGTTCACCCTCTCAATCTGACCGGCACCGAAGTTATAACCTGCCACAGGTTGCATTCCCTGATTCAGTCCCATCACCACCATGGCAAAAAGGAAAGCCATCCGGTTGATGATTCCGTATGCCCCGACATGCAGGTCCCCTCCATGCGCAATAAGCCCCTTATTGATTAAGATTACAATCACACATCCGGCTGTATTCATCAGAAATGGGGCCATCCCTATGGCCAGAGAATCCTTCACGATTTTAAGTTTCAGGGTGAAACTTTCCTTTTGGAGATGAATGAAATGGGCTCTGTCGGAGAAAAGCCTGATCTGCCAGACCAGCATGGAAGCCTGGGCAATCACGGTGGCAAAAGCAGCACCCCGGATTCCCCATCCGAAAATAAAAATGAAAAGATACGCCAATATAGCATTGATCATGACCGAAAAAATGGTGGCATACATTGACTTTTTCGGATTACCGGTGGCACGAAGCAACGCATTCAATCCCAGATACATGTGGGTAATCACATTACCCAGCGTTATGATGACCATGTAGTCGTATGCATACCCGATGGTCTCATGGCTTGCGCCAAAGAAAAAGAGAATCGGTTTTAAAAAGAGGAGTATCACCACTGTGTAAGCAGACCCCAGAACCAGGTTCAGAATAAATACATTCCCCAGAATATGGTTGGCCGTGGAATAATCTTTTTGTCCCAGACGGAGAGACATCAAAGTGGAGGCGCCGACTCCGACCATGGCGCCAAAGGCCGCAGCCAGATTCATCAGAGGAAAAGTGATCGCCAGTCCGGAAATTGCCAGAGCGCCCACCCCGTGTCCGATGAAAATGCTGTCGGTGATATTGTACAGGGAGGCCGCCGTCATGGCAATGACAGAAGGAATGGCATACTGCAAAAGCAAATGCCATATGTTTTCCGTGCCTAATGCCGCGTGTGAACCTTTCCCCTCCATAATACTCCGCTTTTAGGATTCCAGACCTGGTCAGGTCATAAAGATGAAAAATCTTCCATTCCGCAGGAAGAAGCTTATCCCTGACATGATCCTGGGAACATGATCCCTTAGGGTACAAAGTTACCATTGTTTCTCCATATATGAAATCCTACGTTTCCTGCGCTCAGAAAACCATTTCCCCAAGCCCTGCCAGGGTATGGAACAAAATCACAGATAAGGGGTAAAAAACACCAAATCAATCTAAAAGATTGTAAACTGATCGTATTTTTCTTTCCTCCAGGCCATTCCCCTGGTTGAAGGAGAGAAACCGAACAAGGGTGAATAGGTTTTTACCCGGATGGTCTTACCGTCAGGGAGAAACTCGAGAATCCGGAGCCACCCGTCTCCGCCGTTGCCACTCATACCGCCACCAAGAGCCTGAGCGTTGAACATCATCTGATGAACCTCCTTCCCTGCAAAATTCCTGTCCGAACGGAATCCTACGTTATGCTCGAAACTTTCATCATCTTTGGCATAATGTCCGCAAATCACCAGCCGGATGTTTGCGGAGGGCCAGATTAGTTTTTGCCAGATTTGCAGGCCGGAGTTGGCCGGGGTTATCCTGTAATTTTCCTTCTCAATCAGTTGGTTATTTCCCGCCAGATAAGAATGGGTCAATACGATGATCCTGTGTCCGGAGAATTTTTCACTTGCAGCCAGATTTCCGGCCCAGGATAAAACTTCGTCTCGGGGTGCAAACTCCAGGGTGATCACCAGCATTTTTCCCCAATTCCTGTCGGAAAATTCGAAGGCCGCATTTTCAAGGGTCGGAATCCCGGAGCGATTATTGCAAACCGCGACCAGTGATTTTTCCCAGCAGCAGTTACGCTCCACATGAAAATATTCAGGGAAGTGTGTGTCCCCGTTTTCAGCCCGGGTATACCCATAATCGTGGTTTCCCGTCGAAATGACATAGGGTACCTGGTTATCCAGACGTTGAAAAGCATGTGAAACAAATTCCCACTGTTGCCGGCTGGTTAGATTTCCGAAACGGGGGAAAGGCGGCACAAGGCATTCATTCTGGTCGACCAGATCCCCTGTGCATAATACAGCTTTTATATTCAAACTGTCGGAATTATCAGCAATCCAGGCAGTCATTAACTCAAATACGGGTTGGTTATAGTCGAATTTGACGTAATTCTGCGGATCAGATAAAAGGATCATGGAAAAAGCATCCGGGTCGGAACGCCTGAGTTGGACAGCCTTTTTTTGTGCCGACACCCAGGATACCCCGACCAGCAAAAGGAAAGAAAGGAAAATTCGGTAAGTCATAACCCGATTCAGGAAAAAATTAACGGTTTTCCCGTGAAAAGGAACAGGCAGATGGAACAGCCTGTCCCTGTTTCGCGAAAAATTGGTTTGCTATTATGATGGATATTCATTGCAAAGCAGATGGAGTGCAGGAACGTCTTCCTCGATTTCCGGGAAGCGGCCCAAAGGATTCAGGAAACGGTTATCCTTGAGATCATCATTCACCGTCGACACCTCTCCCACCAGACAATGCCCGTTCTCTGCCCAGAATTCATGATAAATATAGGGCTTATAGCAAATGCTTTGTCCGGGTTTCAGGCGTAATACCTCTCCCGGGTTGATCAGGGTGGTTACCCCGTCAATCTGTACGGGAATCACCTGATCGGATAAAACTTCATTTTCACCGGCGATCCAAATCCGCATGCACAGGTTTCCCCCGCCACGGTTGATGATATCCTCCATTTTCAACCAATGAAAATGAAGCGGAGTGATTTGATTTTCCCTGACGAACATAATTTTCTCACAATAGGGCTTGTCCCCTTTTTTCAGATTTCCGTTACGTATGGTAAACAGGGTTAAACCCTGTTTTAAAAATTCACCCGAACCAAAGTCGGTTATATCCCATCCCAGGGAATTTTCACGGATTTCATCACATTCCTTTCCTTTGGATGCCCACTCCCCGGGAGTCCACTGTGCCCACAAGGGCAGATAAAACTGATGTTCCTCGAAAAATCCGAGGGCTTCCCGGATAAACTGATTCACTTGACTTCTTTTCATATTCCTCATTATTTATGGATTAAATCATGTACGGAAATCTGCTGAAAAACCAGATCTGCCTGACTTCCTTCATAGAGGATACCTATCGTGTGGGCATCAATGGATGTAATACACGAGTAGCCGTTCCCCACGTATTCGTCGAGCAGCAGCCAGTTTGCTTCAGGCCAGCTTTTGCCGTCATCAAAACTGGTTTTGACTGTGAGATTATTCCTGGTTGTTCTTGAGTTTGGATTCGAAAAAAACAAAACACTTTTTTTAATACCCTTTTCAACATAGGTATGGCGATGAAGGGCGGCCATACAGGCAGGCTCGATCAACGCCCGGCGGGAAGTGGGATGTTCCGTCCAGGTGTCACCCAGATCGTGGGTAACCGCCACAGCCCGCCCGTTTCCTTCCATGCGTCCCCGGTTGCTCCTTTCCCGCATGTTCAGCATGATGGAATGATCGGAAAGCTGAACGGCCATACATTCATTGGTATTGGTACAGGCAGGATTGGCAGTATTCCAGGTCTTTCCGTGGTCCTTACTCCAAATGAGGGTTGAGAAAGGAAATCCTTCCTGGTCACGTCCCTCGGAAGGGAATAAAAGGGTTCCGTCGGCGAGGGTAATGCCGTGTCCGGGAGCAGGAGCCATCAACCACCAGCCTTCCTTTTTCACCTGACGGGTAATGTTGACGGGTTTGCTCCAGGTCAGGCCATCGTCGGTGCTTTTGGTTATCAGGACCTGAGAACTTTGCTTCACATCATACCCGGGTTGGGAGCCAAAACTCCTCCATTGGTGATTCCACACTTTGGAAGTATCGGATAATCCTTCGATCCATTTTCCGTTTCGGCTGTCCAAAACTCCATGCATCCACAGTCCCATGATGTACAGATCACCGGTGTTGTCATCCGAAAGGATGCAGGCATCGCTTACTCCGTTAAAGCGCTCCGGGAGCCCGCCCCAGGTTCCCATGTCCATCACGATCTGCATGGGTGACCATGTTTTACCGCCGTCGGTGCTTCTGTTCAATGCAATATCAATGTCTCCCTGCAAATCGCGGTCACTCTCCCTGCGGGCATCATAAATGGCCAGCAAGGTCCCTTTTTTTGAAGTGGTCAAGCCGGGGATCCTGTGTGACTGAATCCCGTCCTGCATCGCCTGCCTCAAAGCTATGCCTACTCTCTGACCCCCTGTGCTCTTGTTGACCGGGATCTTGGCCTTCCCCAAACTGGTGGCAATTTCCTTGCAGGTGACCTTAATCATATTTTTCAGGTTGACCGTATCCCTCATTGTAATCGCAGCCCAGAAAACAACCGTATCCCGGGTGATCTCGGAATTGACCGCGAATGACACCTCAGTGAAAGCCTTTTCTGTTCTCCCCAATTGGGTGAGAGCAGAGAAATTTCCATTTTCCCCGGCCAAAAACAGGCGCACCGAATCCACATCTTCGAGGAAGGTGGTTCCGGCCAGAGAAAGTCTGACTTTCTCCAACCGGAAATCTAACCTATTCTCACTAATCAGTCTTATCTGCAAAACCGGATTGTTATCCCTGAGTGCCAGTACCGGAATGACAGGCTGCCTGCAATATACCTGCAGTTCATCGGTAACCGGATTACATGAACTCAAAATCAAAGAGAGTAAGAAACCAAATAATCCTGCTGTTCTTTTAGACATAATACCCGGTTAACTGTTTTAAATCAATATCCTTCGGTCTGAGTGATGTTCGGATTGGTTGTTCTGCTGGATAGAGAGATGGGCCATAACAGGATGTTTTTGGCATTTTCTCTCCCTTTCAGCGCATCAACCCTTTCAAAACAGACGCCGAAACGACGGAATACCCACCAGGATTTATTCTCAAGGATAAATTCCCTCAGATATTCATCGATGATGGCGTTATCGATTTCCTTTTTGTTTGTTGTTGAATAGCAGTTTACTCCGTATGCCCGGGCAGCAATCTTATTCAGGTTGGTGAGCGCAGTCTGGGTGTTGCCCAGGGCATTTTCGACCTCGGCTTTCAGAAGATAAGCTTCAGCCAGGCGGTACATGGGAATGTCATTGGTAAAATACCGGGTGGAATTGGTCCATTCGCCCGAGAATTTCCGGATGATGCGGATTTCGTCCATTCCTCCGTTTTCCTGCGAGGTCATATACAGCCAGTTGACCGCATGACGCTTATCCTCCGTAACTCCAGCAGGCAGATTCTTCTCCAGCCAATTGACAAATGATTTCGTCAGACTGATATACTGGGCATGGGTACCTATCGGAATAGGATTGTTCTCCAGCTTATCCAGTGCGTTTGCGATGTTAACCCCGACATAGGCCAGATATCCTCCCGTATATTCTGTCTGACTGTAAGGAATGCTCCAGATCAGTTCGGGATTCTTCTCTTTTGCTGTCAGCTGGGCTGCACTCAGGGTAGGTTTGTTGCCGTTTGTGCTGCATCCGAATAAAGCAGCGTAATCGGAAGCAAAGACATAGGCTGAATTGCCAAGAACTGCATCGACAGCGGTTTTTGCCGCATTCAACGCATCATTTCCTCCATTGAGCTGTTTCGCTTTCCAAAGATAGAATT
>CAYWTT010000223.1:0-6483 GCA_964461245.1 uncultured Prolixibacteraceae bacterium
AAAATTGCGGATGGAGGCAGGGGTATATCCCCGGCGGCGCATTCCGGAAATGGTGGGCATCCTCGGATCATCCCAACCGTTGACATGGTTGTTTTTCACCAACTCCAGGAGCTTCCGCTTGCTCATCACCGTATAGGTAAGATTCAAGCGGGCAAATTCGATCTGCCGGGGTCGGTATTCGTCCTCTTTTAACTGATCGATAAACCAGTCGTATAAGGGGCGGTGAACTTCAAATTCCAGGGTACATATGGAATGGGTGATCCCTTCCCAGTAATCACACTGACCGTGGGCAAAATCGTACATGGGGTAAATCACCCATTGGTCGCCGGTCCTATGGTGCGGGGTTTTAATGATCCGGTACAGGATCGGATCGCGCATGTGCATGTTTGGAGAGGTCATATCAATTTTCGCTCTCAGCACACAATGCCCTTCGTCAAACTCCCCGTTCTTCATCTTCTCAAACAGCATGAGATTCTCTTCCACGGTGCGGTTTCTGAACGGGCTCTCCTGCCCGGGACGGGTCGGGGTCCCCTTTTGACTGGAGATGGTCTCGGCATCCTGGTCATCCACATAAGCTTTACCCTGCCGGATGAGTTTCAGGGCAAATTCATGCAATTTGCCAAAATAATCGGATGCATAATAAAGCCGGTTGCCCCAGTCAAACCCCAACCATCTCACATCTTCCATGATGGAATCGACATATTCCACATCTTCTTTTTCCGGGTTGGTATCGTCGAACCGGAGATTGGTGATTCCCCCGAATTTTAATGCAGTGCCAAAATTCAGGCATATCGACTTGGCGTGCCCGATATGAAGGTATCCGTTCGGTTCAGGAGGGAACGGGGTATGGACCATTCTGGTCCTCCCATCTGCCATCTCTTTTTCGATTTGCAGATGAATAAAGTTGTTCTTCACCGAACTTTCCCTGCCTGTAATCTCAGTGTCACTCATTTTACCTCAGTTTATTTGACGGCAAAATTAAGAAATGATCCATGAGGAGATTCCTGTTCTGCCAAAAATAGAGGGTATCCCTCAATTATTTAATTTCGCGACGATTATATTAAGGAACAACATGAAAGATATTCTGCAGATCGACCTGGAAGAGATGAAATTTTACGCTTATCATGGACACTATGAGGTGGAACAGAAAGTGGGAAACCAGTTTCTGGTCTCAGTAAAGGTGAACTGTGAAAAAAAGGAAGCCCTGCATTCCGACCGGCTTAGGGATGCCCTGGATTATCAGCGGATCTATTCCCTGATAAAGGAGCAGATGGAGATTCCCTCACACTTGCTGGAACATGTTGCCGGGCGGATTGCGGATGGTTTGTTGTCGGAATGGAAAGAGATACGGTCGGTCAGGATTAAAATCTCCAAGATGAATCCCCCGATGGGAGGAGAAATTAAAAAAGTGAGCGTCACGTTGGAAAAGGAAAGGTAATCAGGAAAAATTTATATCTTTGTCAGCCGGTTACCGACGGGTAATTCACCAAGTTATCCACTAATACCGGTTCCTTGGCCGAGTGGTTAGGTAGCGGTCTGCAAAACCGCGTACGGCGGTTCGATTCCGCCAGGGACCTCCTGAACCATCTGTATATCAAGTGATTACAGATGGTTTTTGTTTTTTTTCAGGGTGAAAATCCAACATGACTAATATTACCTGGCCACGTTTCATGGTCGGAAAAAGATAATGGCCATGAAAGGAACAATAAAGAGACTGAAAACCAGAATAAGGGCCTCCTCTTTTGGTATATGCCGACCTTATGAACACGGGCAACAACCACTGTCAGGAAACCGCCCAGATGATTTGGGATAAATACCTTGCCCATGAGTTTTAAATCCCTGACACCCTGGTTTAAAGAAGTATTTACGTTAGTCGATGATGTCTGTAAAGCGCTGTATATCCCTTTGTACCTGATTGGGGCACAGGCACATCATTTTCATTTTGCCGAACAGGGGAAGCCCGGACGCGGTACAATAGACATAGACTTTGTCATTATGTTGCCTGACATGGGTATTTACGATGTACTTTTTGAGGACATTGAAACGATAAATCACCTGTTTCATCTGATATTAAAAGGCATGCAAAAATTATGACCGAACCCGGAAAACTCATCGAAGTGGCCATGCCCGTAAAAGAACTTAATCTCTGACAAACTGACTGATCATATCCAGGTTAATTCCATCATTTACTTTTACGGAAAGGATGTCAAGCGCACTTACTTCCTGGATATTCCTTTCTTCATCATCAAAAAAAACGATTTTATCAGCCGGGAAATTTATCTGTTCTTTTATCTTGGTTAAGTGCAAGACCTTACTTCCCGGATAAATCTCCTTAAGAATGAAAAAACTTTCTAAATTGAAAATCTGAAGCAGTTTTTTGGCCCATTCTGGCTGGTGAGTGCGCGAGGCGATTGCGGTCAGCTTGTTCCTGCTTTTAAGGAAATTCAAAACTTCCAGGGTTTCAGGGTATAGCCGGATCCACCGTCCTGATTGATCATGCAATTTCCCTTCTTGCCATACATAAGGAGGATTTGTTTCGCTGCACCAGGTATCTCCTGCATTCCATAATGTAAAATCGAGGTCGAATACAAATACTTCCATTTTGGATGCTTTCAGTTCAAACCATAAATATAGATAAACTTACATCATCCGTTGCGTGGCAATCTGGATTATTTCCTCAATTTTATCCCTTGACCACGGCCAAGGGTCTTAATTCCACCCGCTTTTTCACCAGGTCATTTTGGTTTTCCATCACCGTGTCGATGTCTTTGTATGCTCCGGGAGCCTCATCCAGGTTTCCGGCCTTCCTGATGTCATGAATGATCCCCTGCCGGTTCATCATTCCGATTTCCTCCTCCAGGTTTAAACTCCTGACGGCCTGGTTTCTTCCCATTTTACGACCGGCTCCGTGCGAACACGACATGAAAGCTTCCCGGTTCCCCAGTCCTTCCACAATGTAAGATTTGGAACCCTGTGAACCGGGAATGATCCCTATTTCCCCCGGTTTTGCGGATGTGGCTCCCTTCCGGTGGACCACCACATCTTTACCGAAATGAGACTCCCACCGGGCATAGTTATGGGCTATATTAATGATCGGATCAAAGGTGACGCCTTTCCCCAAGGCTTTGAGAAAATAGGTCTGGATCCGGTCCATCATCAGTTTCCGGTTGGCCAAAGCAAACTCAACACAATAATTCATTTCCCTGAAATAGGCCTTGGCTTCTGCGGTCTGAATGGGCAGAAAGGCCAGTTCCTTCGATTTTTCCACTTCGGTATGCCATAGGGCATTGCATCGGATCGCCGTCTTGTTATAATAATCAGCCACCTTTTTCCCCAGGTTCCGGGAACCGGAATGGAGCATGATCCAAATAAAACCGTCATCCCCCCGCTGAATTTCAATGAAATGATTCCCGCTGCCCAGCGTTCCCAACTGCCTTTTTGCAGATCCGTACTCCGATTTCACCACACGCATTTCATCCAGATCAAAACCCGCAGGCATCAGGCTTTCATCCTGCGGCTTATTATGATGCTCACTGCCAACCGGGATTCCCTGTTTGATCAGACCGACAATTTTCCGCAAATGTTTTTCATCGATCGTGTCAAGGTTTGTTTTAACGGCACACATTCCACACCCGATATCGACGCCTACCGCATTGGGCACTATGACATCGACCGCAGCAAAAACACCTCCTATGGGCATGCCGAAACCGGAATGCGCATCGGGCATAATAGCCAGGTGCCTGTAAATGAAGGGTAAATTCGCCAGGTTTTTGGCCTGCTGAAGGGCGCTCCCTTCCATTTCATCCAGCCACATTTTAATGGGAACCCTTTCCGTTAAGATTACATTTTTCATTTTACCACGTTACCCCGGCTAATTTGCAGAAAAAATCGGGCATTTACCCATATCACACGATTCTTTTAACGTTCCCCATATTACCAAAGTTTCAGAATTCATTCCACAGGAACACATCTTGTCTTCGGTTTTAAAGTTCCCGACGGATGGCCATTCCGCTTCAGCAGCTGAATCTTCCTTTCCCCTCTCTTTGATAAAAAGATTGTAAAGTCTACTTTTGAACCATTATTCCAGGTTATCAAAGCGTACAGCAGCATCAAAGAAGAATACCCAATATAGAAGCAGATGAATCTGAAAGAAATGCTTACCTTTTTGTCGATGGGTTCTGTTCTGGGACTCTCTGCCGGAATATCACCCGGCCCGCTGCTCACGCTGGTAATTACCGAAACGCTGAAACACAACAAAAAGGAAGGGATCAAAATCGCACTTACTCCTCTGATAACCGATTGCCCAGTCATTATTTTATCCCTGATCCTTCAATCTTATTTAGCCCGCTCACAGGAATTGATCTGTGCCGTTTCCTTTATCGGAGGAGGTTTCGTTTTATTCCTGGGCTATGAAAGTCTGAAAACCAGAAGATTGATGAACGAGGCACAAAATCCGCGGATCAATTCAGTGGGAAAAGGTGTTATGCTGAATATACTGAATCCCCATCCTTACCTGTTCTGGATCACAGTGGGGGCCCCGGTGGCTATGAAAGCCTGGCATACAGGGAAGGGTATGGTTGTGCTGTTCTTTCTATCTTTCTATTTTTTCCTGGTCGGATCAAAGATCACGGTAGCTTTGCTTGTCGACCGGTCCAAGTCATTGCTGAACAGCAGGGCCTATGTCTGGATCATGCGGTCCCTTGGTGTGATCCTGGTTGTTTTCGCCATATTGTTTTTCATGGAAGGAATACAAATCCTGAAGGGAATATAATCAATCCTACGAAGCCGGCAGCCGGCCCCGGAGCCTACCTGGATTGTTTCAGGAACCTATCCAGCCCCGTTACCACTCCCCTTACGATCCGGTCTTGAAACAGCGGATCGAGCAGTTTCATTTCATCCTCCGGATTTGACATAAAAGCCATTTCAATTAACGCATTGGGAAACTCGGTGGGAGCATTCAGCAGAAAGTTGAAGCTGCCCACGTTCCCGAATTCAGCCAGCCCTGTTTTCAGCATTTCGTCATAGAGAATTTCGGTTAACGGACGGAAAGCAAGGTATTTGTAGTAGGTACTGGTCCCTTTTACGGCCATCGGATCAGAGTTTCCGATTGAATTACAGTGAAAGCTCAGCACCAGATCGGGTTCCGCCTTTTGCCACATTTTCCAGCGGTCGAGGGTGGCAAGGGTTTCATCTCCCTGACGGGTCAGTACCGTTTTGGCGCCCAGTTTTTCCAGGGCAGCTTTCATCTTCAGGACCACTGCCAGGTTGATGTCCTTTTCCTGGGCTCCCGTGGATCCCAGTGCCCCGATATTGCTCCCGCCATGTCCGGCATCCAGCCCGATGGTCAGGTGGTTCCACTCCAGCAGGGCGGGTTGTTGTTTTACCCTCACCACAAGCCTGTTCCGCTCATAATAAACGGCGTATCCCCAGGCCTGTTGATGCTTCAATTGGATGGTCACCCGCATTACATTTCTTTCCAGTTGTTCATACCAAACATTCTTTATCTCCCTGGCATTGGCCATTTGGGATATCCAGTTGGTATTGCTGGCAGCTCCGAAAATATCGAGCACAATGCGGCACGGATTGATCTCATATTTTGAAATATAGGGTAAATGCTGCGACAATCCGATCTTCAGGTAGTCATACCTCTTATCTCCCGAAACACTCCAGGAGTCAGTAAGCGAAAAGGGTGCAAAGGTCCCTTTCGGAAGGACTTTTACCTGGTCGGTGGGGATATAGACAAGCTGGGATTCGCTGAGTTTCACATGGTAAAAATCACCCGTCCGGCCGGTGAGGGTAAGGTAAACCAGGGAGTCGAGATATCCGATCCGGGCGCCACCCAGCCGGTCTTCCCCCAGTCCGTAGTTGAAATAAGAAAAGCTGCCTGTCGTTTGTCCGACGGCCGGAAATTCACCGTCATGAATGGAAACCCTATTCCGGGAGGCAGCTGTGATCGTTTCTCCATCAGGGTTCATTAAGGTAAAACCGATGCTGTTCTTTGGGAAGGTATCTCCCGGCTGAATCGTATAGCTTCCCTGGTAAATACCCGGAATCCCGTTGGTTTGCGATTCCGGAAGTTCGTAAAGGGGCTTATTGCCCATGAAAGCGGCTTTGCACCCGCTGAGTGCCTTCATACGCACCTGGAGGACATCTCCGGTTTGCAGGCCAAGGTCAACCGGGGGAACAGTCTGTGCATATTCAATGGCAAAACCGGAAACTGGTTTTTCCGGTTCCGGTATCCGGCTTTCCACATAAATCGTTTTGGTGACCGTGCCCTTCACCGGATGAACCGATTCAACCACCAGCCGGTTTAGCCCCGGCTCCAGGGGAATAAAGCCTGCAAAGGCCCCGGTTGGATATACCCGGTATGCTTCCCCGTTGATGGTCACCCTGCTGCCCGGCGCCGTGGAGGCGTTAAAACGCTGGAATTTGGCCGCAATCACGGTGGAATCCCTGCCCGGAACCACCACCCTGATGTAGTTA
>CAYWTT010000224.1:0-6471 GCA_964461245.1 uncultured Prolixibacteraceae bacterium
CCTATTGGCTTGAGTATATTGATGAAACTGCTTGCTGATGGAATCACCAATGTGGGAATGATTGAGCCGCTGGCATACCGGCTGGATAAAGCCAGCGAGATTGGGGCAGCTTGGACCGTCAATCCTGTGGAACAAAATGTCTTCGAAGAGGTGGCAAAGAAGGAAAGTTTACTGGTTGACGTAGCTTTTGATGCCAGCGGAGAACAGGACGCCATTGACAATGCCGTTAAAATTCTGAAACCGGGTGGAAAACTCGTACTGGTAGGGATTCCGCCAAGTGCCCGGTATACTTTTAATATGGATCAGATGCGCCGTAAAGAGCTGACCGTAATTAATATCCGCCGGCAGAATCACTGTGTGGAAGAAGCCATTGAACTGGTGGCCAGTGGAAAAGTGAATGTCAGAAAAATGGTCACCCATTATTTTCAACTCATAAAAACCCCTGTGGCGTTTGAAATGGTGGCCGGTTACCGCGACAACGTCATTAAAGCCATGATCTTCCTGTAAGTATTATCCACATTGAAAATAGCCTGTGCTCGGCGTTCATGTCCGGGATTTTTCCTTTTTAAGGGAATCAGGATCAAGTGCTAAAAAACATTAAATATGTTCTTTGGCACTTTTTTTTTCAATTATCTCTCTATATTGCAGTACAGTACAGTACAATATAGTTTTACCATTTACTAACTTAAATACTTATAAAACAATGACAAACAATTTATCAGGCAAATATCCAAAGGTCGGCATTCGTCCGATTATTGATGCCCGTCAGGGCGGGGTTCGTGAAAGTCTGGAAGACCAGACGATGAATATGGCCCGGAGTGCGGCATCACTGATTTCAGCGAAATTGCATTATCCTGATGGTTCACCTGTTGAGTGTGTGATCGCCGATTCAACCATCGGGAGGGTTCCCGAAGCTGATGCCTGTGCCCGTAAATTCGAACGGGAGGGGGTAGGACTGACCCTGTCGGTAACTCCCTGCTGGTGTTACGGTACAGAAACCATTGATATGAATCCTTATTATCCCAAGGCAATTTGGGGATTTAACGGCACCGAACGTCCGGGAGCTGTTTATCTTGCTGCTGCGTTAGCCGGTCATGCTCAGAAGGGATTGCCCGCTTTTGGTATTTATGGGATGAATGTCCAGGACAATACTGATACCTCGATCCCGGCAGACGTGGAAACCAAAATACTGCGGTTTGTCAAGGCAGGTTTGGCGGTGGCCATGATGAAAGGAAAGTCGTATCTGGGGATTGGCGGCCAGTGCATGGGGATCGCCGGTTCAGTGGTAGATCATGATTTTTTCCAGGACTATCTGGGAATCCGGGTGGAAGGCGTGGATGAAGTGGAAATTCTCCGGCGAATGGAGGCCGGAATCTATGATAAGGAAGAGTTTGCAAAAGCCATGGACTGGACTGAAAAGTACTGCAAGATCCACGAAGGGACTGATTTCAATGATCCCGATAAGGCGACAAGCCGTGAACAAAAGGAAAAGGACTGGGAGTTTGTGGTGAAAATGACCCTGATCATCCGCGACCTGATGATCGGAAATCCGGTTCTCAGGAAAATCGGATATGCAGAAGAAGCATTGGGTCATAATGCCATTGCGGCTGGATTCCAGGGGCAAAGGCAATGGACCGATTTCCTTCCCAATGGTGATTTCAGCGAAGCATTGCTGTGTTCTTCATTTGATTGGAACGGATTAAGGGAAGCTTTCATCCTGGCTACCGAGAATGATTCACTGAACGGTATATCCATGCTGTTTGGCCATCTGCTGACCAACACCGCTTCTATCTTTTCCGATGTCCGGACCTTCTGGAGCCCTGAGGCTGTTAAAAGAGTCACAGGCTATGAACTGGAAGGGAAAGCAGCGAACGGAATCATTCACCTGATCAATTCCGGTGCAACCTGTCTGGATGCTACTGGCCAGCAGACCGGTGCCGATGGAAACCCGGCCATGAAACCTTTCTGGGACATCACTGAGGAAGAGGTTCAAAAATGTCTGAATGCCACCACCTGGTATCCTGCCAATACAGGCTATTTCAGGGGAGGCGGTTTTTCTTCCAACTTCCTGTCCAAAGGAGGAATGCCGGTTACCATGTGCCGGATAAACCGGATTAAAGGTCTGGGGCCGGTAATACAGATTGCAGAAGGGTGGACGGTTGAAATTCCCGCAGATGTTCACAAAGTGATCAACGAACGTACCGATAAAACATGGCCTACTACATGGTTTGCCCCCCGTTTGTGCAATAAACCCCAGTTTAAGGACGTCTACAGTGTGATGAACAACTGGGGAGCCAACCATGGGGCGATCAGTTTTGGCCATATCGGTGCCGATCTGATCACATTGGCATCAATGTTGCGCATACCGGTCTGTATGCATAATGTGGAAAATGAACAGATCTTCAGACCGGCAGCCTGGAATGCATTCGGAATGGATCATGAAGGAGCCGATTACCGTGCCTGCAGTAACTTCGGTCCCCTCTATAAATAATGGAAACAGCCTGATATCACGGAGACAGTGGCAAAAGTCGGATGGATTTATGTTGCTGTTTCCGTGATGATTACAGGTGTTAAAACTTAAGCCCGAATGGTCGGACGGAAGTTCATACCTGCAGGTGATCAAGGATTTCCATTTAAGGGATCATCATATGAAAGATACGGATATTTTGGTCGGAGCAGCCAAAGGATCAACTAAGTTGCAGACTTTATTGAATGCCCTGACCGAAGCAGTGGAAAGCGGAAAATTCCCGGCAGGAGAATTGCTCCCGTCGGTTAACATGCTCAGCAGACAAACCGGCTATTCCAGGGACACGGTAGTAAAGGCTTATCGCTTGCTGAAAGAACGTTCCTTGGTGGAATCGGTTCCTGCCAAAGGATTCTATGTTTCCGGCGGATCATCCAGAATATTCATGCTACTTGACGATTTCAGCGCATTTAAGGAACAGTTATACCAGGCCTTCCGTACCTCAATTCCCGGTTCCTGGACCGTGGATCTCCTCTTCCACCATTATAACGAGAAGATATTCAAACAACTGATCCTGAATGCAGCCGGCAGGTACAGCATGTACCTGGTAATGAATATCTCCAACCGTTCCCTTCATCCCGTGCTCTCAAAAATCGATCCCAATAAACTATTGGTACTCGATATGGGGAGCGGAGAGAAGCCTGAAACCAATTTTCTCCTGCAGAATTTTGACCAGGCCGTGGTAAGATGCCTGGAAGAAAGTATGCCTTATCTCGGAAAATACAATGAAATAATCCTGATTTATGCCCGTCAGAAAACACCTCATCCTCCCGAAACAGAATCTGCAGTGAGAGAGTTTTGCGGCAAACACGGATTTGCTTTCAGCGTATTTCCCGGAATGGAGAAAAGTAATTTGAAAAAAGGACAGATGTACATGGTCATCAAGGAAAATGACCTGGTTGATGTAGTAAGATTGTGTCGCCAGAGAAACCTGACATTGGGAAAAGATATCGGTGTGTTGGCATACAATGAAACTCCCATGAAAGAGATCGCCGGGAACGGAATTACCACTATTTCGGTCAATTTCAGGGAAATGGGTGAGAAAGCTGCTATTTTTGTCACCAAAAAGCAGAAAATCAGAGAAATTTTGCCAACTTCTCTGATTATTCGCAATTCACTTTGAAGACTGGAAGCTATGTTCGAAAGAGTTATCCTGACCGGATGTATAGCTTTTTTTTTCGTGAATCGGGCACCCGCTCAGATCGAATTCTGTCCGTTTGATGAAGCTACTCAGATCGGCAATCCATCCCTGAAAGGGAGTCACAGTTTTGAAGCCGGTACACAGACCTGTGTGCTTGAAGGTTCAGGCAATAATATGTGGAACAACAGAGATGAGTTTTATTTTTTATCTAGGCCTCAGTCAGGTGATTGTATCCTGTCTGCGAATATCTGCATTGCGGGAAAGGGAGGCAATCCGCACCGTAAAGCGGGATTGATGTTCAGGACTTCTCTCAGTGAGGACGCCCCTTATGTGGATGTCGCTATTCACGGAGACGGGCTGACCTCCATCCAGTATCGGTCTGAAAAAGGGGGGGAGACCCGTGAAGCGGATACTCAGGTAAATGCTCCGCAGTTTGTTCAGATCGAAAAATCGGGTAACAATTTTATCCTAAGGGTATCCAAAAACCAGACACCTCTTGATGAAGTAGCTTCAGTCCAGGTTAACCTGGGAGATGCATTTCATGCCGGAATTTTCATTTGTTCCCATGATTCCGCAGTGAAGGAGAAGGCTGTTTTCTCAAACATCAGACTGGATGTGCCTGCAGAAATGAAGGGTGGGGAACAGGCTCCGCCCTCTTCCAGCCGGCTTGAGATCCTTGATGTGGAAACAGGACTCAGACGAATAATCTATTCAACCGAAAACCATATTGAAGCCCCCAACTGGTCACGCGATGGGAAATTCCTGCTGTTTAACAGTCATGGTAAACTGTACCGATTTGATTTGCGCAATTTGAAGATTAAGCCCATCGATACAGGACCGGCAACTGCCCTTAACAACGACCATGGAATTTCATTTGACGGGAAAAAACTGGCGATAAGTCACCATCCGGAGGAAGACGGACTGCGTAATTCCATCATTTATACGCTTCCGGTAAAAGGAGGTACGCCGAAAAGAATCACCCGGCTTGGACCGTCTTACTGGCATGGTTGGTCTCCCGACGGTCAGTGGATCACCTATTGTGCTGAACGTAACGGGAATTATGATGTGTTTAAGATTCCTTCTTCGGGGGGAGAGGAGATCAGACTGACCCATGCTGAAGGACTGGACGATGGTCCGGAATATTCACCCGACGGGAAATACATCTATTTTAACTCTGTACGAAGCGGAACCATGCTTATATGGCGGATGAACACCGACGGCAGTCATCAGGAACAGGTAACGTCCGATGAGTTTAACGACTGGTTTCCCCATCCCTCCCCTGACGGGAAATGGCTGGTATTTATCTCCTATTTTCCCGATGTTCCGGCAGGATTACATCCGCGGAATCAGCGGATTATGATCAGGTTAATGCCTTCTGGAGGAGGCGAGATCCGTTCGCTCGCTTTCCTGTATGGCGGCCAGGGATCCCTGAATGTACCCTCCTGGAGCCCTGACTCGAAAAAGATTGCTTTTGTCAGCTATACCTATTGATTACATTAAGAGCAAAGAGCAAGGAGCAAAGGGCAAAGAGCAAGGAGCAAGGAGCATGGGGCTGGGAGCATGGTCCTGTGATAAATAAACTACTGGAGGATCCCGGATTCCGGTGTAACGGGTAAATTTTGTTTCTTGTCTCAGGCAGAAGCTTCCCTGTTACGGGCACGTTTCCTTTCGGTCTCATCTAGGATAATCTTCCTCAGACGCATTGATTTAGGGGTGATTTCAATGTATTCGTCTCCTGCAATATATTCCATGGCCTCTTCAAGGGAAAAGCGGAGTGGGGGAACGAGAATGGCCTTGTCGTCAGATCCGGAAGCGCGCATGTTGGTCAATTTTTTGGTGATGATCACATTCACCGTCAGGTCATCCAACCGGCTGTTTTCTCCAATAACCTGGCCCGTATACACTTCCTCTCCCGGGAAAATGAAGAACCGTCCCCTGTCCTGCAGCTTGTTTATGGAGTATGCGATAGCTGTTCCGGTTTCCAGGGCAATGAGTGAGCCGTTCCTTTTTATGCCCAGATCACCTTTCCAGGGTTCAAATCCTTTGAAACGGTGGGCCATGACTGCCTCTCCCTCCGTTGCCGTCAGCATTTGGCTGCGTAATCCGATGATTCCCCGCGCCGGAATGAAGAATTCGAGATGGGCACGGTCTCCTTTTATCTCGATGTTGGCGATTTCTCCTTTCCGCTGGGTGACCAGTTCAATGACCTTGCCCGCAAAATTCTCCGGTACCTGCACGGTCAGGGCTTCTACCGGTTCATGATTTATTCCGTCAATCTCTTTAACAATCACTTTGGGCTGTCCGACCTGAAGTTCATATCCTTCACGCCGCATAGTTTCAATCAGGATGGAGAGATGGAGTATTCCACGTCCGTATACCAGAAATGTGTCGGCCGATGAAGTGTCTTCCACCCTCAGCGCCAGGTTCTTTTCCGTCTCTTTGTATAGCCTGTCGCGAAGTTGCCGGGAGGTCACGTAAGTTCCTTCCCTTCCGAAAAATGGGGAGTTATTGGCAGCGAAAACCATACTCATGGTTGGTTCATCGACCTGTATGGGGGATAGTCCTTCAGGCTCCGCCAAATCGGCAATGGTATCACCGATCTCAAAGTTCTCCATGCCGAATACGGCGCAAATTTCGCCCGAATGAACCGGCTTTTTTGTTTTTTCCTTGCCCAGGCCTTCGAAAAGATAAACCTCCTTCACGGTATTCTTTACTGTTGAACCATCCCGCTTCACCAACATAACCTGGCTTCCGGGGACCAGTTCGCCGCGACTGACCTTTCCAACGGCTATTCTGCCCATATAGG
>CAYWTT010000225.1:0-6457 GCA_964461245.1 uncultured Prolixibacteraceae bacterium
ACCTTTCTTTTGGTAAGGAGGCCAAACAGGAAGAGACCCAGGATGGGGCCATAGGTATACCCGGCTACTGTGAAGACAGCAACTACTACACTCTGGTTGTTGATGGCCCTGAAAAGGAGGATGACAACAGCCAGGAGGACAGAGAAGAGGATATGGATCCTGGTTTTGATTTTTTTCCGTTGTTCTTCGGGGTATCTTCCAATTTTGAAAAAGTCGATGCTCAGGGTTGTGGTAAGTGAAGCCAGGGCGGAATCGGCACTGGAATATGCTGCAGCGATCACTCCGACCAAGAAAGCCACTCCTACACTTGTTCCAAGGTGGTTTAATGCCAGCCAGGAAAAAACATCATCCGAGTTGGCAGGCAGCTGCAGTTGCTGGTGCCGGGCATAGAGGTATAAAAGTGCTCCCAGACATAAAAAGAGAAAAACGGTGATCACGAAGGCGAAGCTGAATACCACCATGTTTTTCCGGGCATCGGGAAGACTCTTGCAGGTCAGGTTTTTCTGCATCTGGTCCTGGTCCATGCCCACAATCACGAGCGTGGTGAAAATTCCGGCTAGAAACTGTTTAAAGAAGTTATGACTGGATTTCCAGTCCCAGTTAAAAATCTGCGACAAGGGATCTCTGTCAATTTCCCTGACCATGGTGGAAAAATCCCAGTTGAGGGTCCCGGCAATGGAGAGGATCGCCAGAATTACTGCGGTGATCAGGAACAGGGTTTGTAAGGTGTCGGTCCAGACGATGGTTTTGATCCCGCCTTTAAAGGTATAAATCCAGATGAGTATAATACTGACAATTACGGTAACGGAAAAAGGGATATGGAAGGCATTGAAAAAAGCCAGTTGGAGGACCATGGCAGCCAGGTAGAGCCGGAATGCCGCCCCGATCAGTTTGGAGATGATGAAGAAGAAGGAGCCGGTCTTATGTGATTTTTGTCCAAACCGCTCGCCCAGGAATGAATAGATGGAGATCAGCTTCATACGGTAATAAACGGGTAACAGGAAGCCCGCCACCAACCAGTAGCCCACCAGGTTCCCCAGGACAAACTGGAGGTATGCAAAGGAGGAATTTCCCACTTCTCCGGGAACTGAAATAAAGGTGACTCCGGATATGGTAGTTCCGATCATGGCAAAAGCGACCAGAAACCAGGGGGATTTCCGGTTGGCGATGAAAAAGGTCTCGGTATTTGCTTTTCTGGAGGTAAACCACGCCACGATCAGCAAAAGGACAAAATATCCGCCGATTAATGCAAAAACTAATAAAGGATTCATTGGTTTTATTCAAAATCGGGATATAACAGGTATTTTTTTCTGGTCATTTTATACTGGTTGAGTTCAGGGATCCATGAGGCAGAAAGTTCTTCTTCCGTTTTACCTTCCCTGATCCCTTTAATCAGCAGATCAGATCCTGACAACAGGTTTAACCAGCGTTCACTGGTTAGAAATTCCTTTTCCGAAGGATATTTCCTGTAGAAATCAAGAAAATACCGCAGGGTAAACCGCGGAATGGGCTGTATGTTCCGCAGATCGATCCCGTGGCAGGTTTTCCCTTCATTGATGGGATTGTTGACAAATCCCGGGATGTCGGCGGGAGTGAACTGATAATTCCCCAGCGAGGACAATGTTCCGCCAATGACCTGGAAGGGGAATTCCGTTCCGCGTCCTATGCTGACTGAAGTGGCTTCAAAAAAACAGAGGGAAGGATAAAGTCTGACCGATTGGTAATTGGGCAGGTTGGGAGAGGGGGGGACGGGAGGTTGATATGTTGTGGCATGGGTCCAATTCTTTACCTTGACAATGGTCAGCCGGCAGGGTTCTTGGGCTGCAGTCCATTTCTCCCCGTTTATCATGAGTGCCATCTCTCCCAAGGTGCATCCGTGCACGACCGGTACTTTCACCATGCCCACAAAGGAAGTGAATCCCTCCTTCAATACGGGGCCGGCTACATAATCACCGTTCGGATTGGGCCGGTCAAGCACGATGAGGGGAACATGATTTTCAGCACATGCCTCTGTAACAAGGCACAAGGTGGAGAGGTAAGTGTAAAATCTGCAACCTACATCCTGAATATCGAACAGCATTACATCGATCATCTTAAGCTGCTCCGGCGTGGGCTTCCGGTTTTTTCCATACAGGGAATATACTCTTACCCCGGTTTTTGAGTCGATGCTGTCCACAATGGTTTCTCCGGCAGCCGCCTCACCCCGGAATCCGTGTTCGGGAGCAAAAACCAAGACTACGTCCGTTTTCTCTCCTACCAGAAAATCCAGCAAATGAAGATTCCCTTTCAGGGAAGTATGGTTGGCAACCAGGCCAACCCGTTTGCCTTTCAGCAGCGGCATGTACTGTTCTGGTTGCTCTGCACCGGTCAGCAATCTCTCCTGGCTGTCAGGTCTGGCCATACATTCAGTGGAGATGAGTGGCATCAGACTGAACAATAGTATCCGGATCAGGTTTTTCATTCAATAAAGTTTTTGGGATTCAGGTTACGAAGATACCATTTTAAGACAATCTTCTTACTTTTAAGGCCAAATCTAAAAAGCAGACCTATGTCACAGATCAAGATATTCCTGTTTATAATCCTGTTTACTGCCGGTTGCCGCTCCTTTTCGCAAAAACCTGCATTCCTGGAATATATGAACGATCCCTGGGTAAATGAAACCCTGAACCGTTTGAACCTCCAGGAAAAAATCGGACAGCTGATCATGATCGATATATATCCCGACAAGGGGGATACCCATAAAAAGGAGATAGAAGAGCTGATACGGAAGTACAAGCCGGGAGGGATCCTGATCATGAACGGCTCACCGGTTTTAACCACCCAATGGATCAATGATTTTCAGAAAATAGCCGATACCCCGATGCTTACAGCTATTGATGGTGAGTCGGGCCCCGGCTACAGGATGGATAGCGTGGTGAATTTTCCGTATGCCCAAAGCCTGGGTGCTGTTCAAAATGATGACTTGGTCAGGGAAATGGGCCGTTCTGTCGGACGGCAACTCAAAGCAATGGGCATTTACATGAATTTTGCCCCCGTAGCCGATATCAATACCAATGCCGGCAATCCGGTGATCGGTTTCCGCTCTTTCGGGGAAAACAGGGAGAATGTCGCCCGGAAAGCACTGGCACTGGCACTGGGACTCCAGGATGAACGGGTAGCTGCCGTGGCAAAACATTTTCCCGGACACGGAGATACCGGAATGGATTCCCATCTTTCACTCCCAGTCATCCAACTGTCAGAGGAAAGATTGGATTCATTGGAATTGTACCCCTTCAAGAAGCTGACAGAAAATGGCATAGCAGGGATGATGACCGGCCATTTGAGCATTCCCGTCTATGATCCTACAGGGAGACCTGCCTCCCTTTCAAAACCGCTCATCACCGGTTTGCTTCGCGACAAGCTTAAATTCGAGGGTATCATTGTCACCGATGCGATGAATATGAATGGGGTTTCCCTGCCTTCGGGAAGAGCAGAAGTACAGGCATTAAAGGCCGGCAACGACCTTCTGGAGTTTGTGCGTGATTTACCCAAAGCCGTTAACGCCATTGAAAAAGCGGTGGTTTCCGGAACGCTGACAGTTCAGGATATTGATGACAAATGCCGCAAGATACTGGCTTTGAAACGATGGCTGGGGTTGCACGAATACCATCCGGCAGAAACCGGGGGGGTTGAAACCAAACTCAATCTGCCTGCTGACAGGCTGCTTCAGCGAAAGTTGACGGAAGCGGGAATCACCGTCCTGAAGAATGAAAATCTCCTGCCTTTGACAGGATTGGAATCCCTGGATATTGCCACAGTTGCCATAGGGGAGGATACCATCGTGCCTTTCCAGCAAATGGCTGAACGGTATACAGGAATGGATCACTTTTATCTGAGCAGGGAATCTACTCCAGAGGAAGTCTCTTCCCTGGTTGAGAAGCTGAAACCGTACAACCTGGTAATCGCAGGGATACTCAATTTCAGCAATTATCCCCGGCGCAACTTCAAAACCACGGAAGGACAGCTGGAGGCTATCCGCCGGCTGGTGAATCAAAACAAGGTCATTTCCCTCTTTTTTGGAAATGCCTATGCAATGAGCCTTTTCCCGGAAATAGAGAAATCGGGAGCTTTGGTTCAGGCTTACCAGCGAGATCAGCTGACACAGGAACTGGCTGTTCAGATGATATTCGGTGCTGTGGATGCGGAAGGGAAACTGCCGGTTAGCATCGATGCCCGGTTCTCTTCGGGAACAGGTCTGGCTGTCAAAGGGAACAAGCGGCTGAAATATACCATTCCGGAAGAGGCAGGCATATATTCAGCATGGCTTGAAAGAAAAGTGGATTCCCTGGCAAACCAGGGATTGGCAGCGAAAGCCTTTCCGGGATGCCAGGTATTGATAGCAAAAGACGGAAAGGTGATTTTTCACCGATGTTACGGCTATCTGACCTATGATCAGTCAGAACCGGTCACTCCGGATAAACTCTATGATTTTGCCTCGGTGACCAAAGTGTCGGGGCCCCTGCCGGTCCTCATCAAACTTACAGATGAGGGACGTTTCGACCTGGATAAGAAGATGAGCGATTATCTTCCTTTATTCAAAAACAGCAACAAGGAGAATATTCAGCTCCGGGACGTACTGGCTCACCAGGCCCAGTTACCCGCCATCATACCCTTCTGGAATTCCCGCCTGGCTCGCAACCGGGAGCTGAGGGAAAAGGTTTTTACCGACCATCCTGTGTCAGCAGGTTCAGTGAGAGTCTCTTCGAAGCTTTGGATGGAACCGTGTTATATTGATACCATGTACCAGGAAATCAGAAGGATACCTTTGTTGAAGAGCAAAAAATATGCATATACCTGCATGGGATTCATGCTTTGGCCTCTGGTTATCCGAAACATTACCGGGCAACCTTATGAAACCTACCTGAAAAGCACGATATACAAGCCACTGGGAGCCACTACACTTACCTATAATCCCTACAAGTATTTTCCGATCAGCCGGATGGTGCCTACCGAAGCGGATGACTATTTCAGGAAGGAGGTGTTGCGCGGCTTTGTACACGACGAAGGGGCTGCTATGTTAGGGGGAATTTCGGGAAATGCAGGTCTTTTCGGCACAGCCAACGACCTGGCCAAATTATTTCAGCTTTATCTCTGGAAAGGTTATTTCGGGGGGAGGCGCTTTTTTCCCGAGCGTACTTTTGATGAGTTCAACAAGGTTCAGTTTCCTGAAAACGGAAACAGGCGGGCTCTTGGATTTGATAAACCGTCGCTGGGCAATACTTTGCTAAGCGAGGAGGCATCCTATCCCTGTAAAAGTGCAGGCCCCCGCAGTTTTGGGCACAGCGGTTATACGGGGACTTTTGTATGGGCCGACCCTGATAAGGGAATCCTGTTTATCTTTTTATCAAACCGGGTGAATCCGACCCGGAAAAATGAGCTTCTTTCATCTTTGGGAACCCGTAAAGCCATGCTGCAAGTCATTTACGATTCCCTGGAAAAGAGGAAATTCTGAATTATTAAAAGTTGTTAAAATGAGTTTTAATAGGAGCTTTATCTTGATTTAAAAGAATATAAGTGGTACTTTTAGGATATAATAAAACAATTATCATAACATAATAAAATCTTACGACCATGGAGCGGAAAATAACCTTTAATGAACTGCGCAAGATCAAGGACAGTTTACCTGACGGATCCATCAGACAGTTGGCGAAAGAGTTTGATGTAACAGAAGAAACCGTCAGAAATTATTTCGGAGGCGCGAATTACGACCACGGTACTTCGGTGGGCATTCATCTGGAACCCGGACCCAATGGCGGAATCGTACTGATTGATGACGCATCCATCCTTGAACGCGCGCAAGAAATCTTAGCCGCACATCCCTGACAGATAAAAGAAATTCAAATGGATATGGAAAAACTGTCCTCGTTTGGGTCAGTTTTTCTTTTTTATAATGACTGACATGAAAAGATCAACGTTTAATTTTATATTTCTGGGCATCCTTTTCTTTTTCCTTTCCTGCCGGGAAGAAAAGGGTTGGCAGCCATTGTTCAATGGTCAGAACCTGGATAACTGGGATAAATTCGTGGGTACTCCTTTAAAAGGTCAGGATTCTTTGGCCAAACTGACCACACCCGAAAACCTCTTTTCCATAGTTGAGGAAAATGGCATGAAGCTGATCCATATTTCAGGAACCGCGAATGGCTCTCTGGCTACCAAGGTGCCGTTTGAGAATTACCATCTGAAGCTGGTGTTCAAATGGGGAGATAAAGTATACTCCTCCCGCAACAGCGGATTGTTGTACCACAGCTTCGGGGATTTCGGAGCCGCCCTGGGGACCTGGATGACCAATATGGAGTGCCAGATGATGCACGACAACCTGGGAGATACCTATCTGATGAACAACACCGTTTGTACCACGTCAGCCGCTAAAATTGATTCAACGGGACAGTAACTAACCCATAATGCAACATACTTTTTG
>CAYWTT010000226.1:0-6449 GCA_964461245.1 uncultured Prolixibacteraceae bacterium
TGCTTCGTAACGGCTGGTATACCGAAAATTATACCGGCTTAATTGGGGGTGCCCTGGCAGGGGGAGCATTCCCTGGAAGCGCCGGTGAAGGCAGGATTTCTTCTGCAGCCCGCGCGGACTATGCGGAAGCGGCAGTGATAGTGCTGACTGAAGAAGGACATCAGGGGAAAACATATGAACTGGCCGGAGATGACGATTATACATTGGCAGAACTGGCTTCGGAAATCTCCAAACAGACGGGTAAGCCAATTCCCTATAAAAACCTTCCAGAAACGGAATATGCAGCCATTCTAAAGAGTATCGGCCTTCCCGAAATGTATGCCACTGCCCTTGCGGGGTGGGATGTGAGTGCTTCAAAAGGTGATTTGTTCGATGCCGGCAAGCAACTGTCCCAATTAACAGGGCACCCGACAACACCGCTTTCCGTTTCTGTATCTGAAGCACTTGGCAGTTTATAACACCCTTTGCTTTTCCCCTCCATAAATCCGGAAAAACTGGAAATTCATTTTGGCTTTTGACCTTTATCAAAGTATCGGCATGCAAACATCTGACTTCAGGAAAGATTTTAACGATGCAGACGATACTTCGATTGTCATAGCCGGCATTGTTATTCCGTCGCTGAGGATCCCCACTGAAATTCCCTGCAAAAAAACCACCAGTATTCCGGGCACAACTTCTGCACTATGGTTCATCCGTTTGCCTGGATCTGCACTTTCAGCCAGACAGCCTTATTCAAATAGGTGGTTTCCGTCAGCTGATCCAGCATGAAAGCAGCTACATCAGCCCGGGAAATGGATTTGTTGCTGTTAATGACGGTTTTGCCGGTGCCGTGAACGATCTTCCCGGTTTGGGGACCATCACCCAGACCGACGGGACGGACAACCGTCCATTGGAGTTTGCTTTTAGCAATCCTCTGTTCATTGGCAAAGTGATCGGCCAGGGGAACGCGCAGCATCACATCCACGATGAAAAAACGAAGGGGTTGGGGTAAATAACTACGGCTTTCGCCTGCACCCACACTTGACAGGTAAATAAACCGTGGAACATCCTCCTGTTCCATAAGCGTTACTATACGGTCCACACCGCCGGTGAATTCTGCGGATCGCTTGCGAAGGGAATTGACACCCAGCGCCGAGACACAGGCACCGGCACCGGCGATGGCCTCCCTGAGCTTATCTGTTTGGTCAAGGGTTCCCATGACTACCCTCAGTCCGGGATGCTGAATGTGCAACGCATCAGGCCGGCGCACATAAGCGGTTACCTGGTGTCCCCTGTCTAAGGCCTGACTTACCAGCTGTTGCCCCGTGCGGCCGCTGGCGCCGAAAATGGTGATTTTCATAGTTAAATTATTTGACCCTAAATGTATATTTAATAGACTTAAACAGGATCAGAATGAGCCCTGAAAATTCATTTATGTTCTGACATTCAACTGTTACTGCCAGTCATCAAAGCCCGGCCGTTTGAAAGCCATGAAGCCGGGGAAAGCTTTAAGCATATTTTTCTTGATTTGTGAAAGCAGGGCAAGAAAATCCAGGAATTCATCTTCTTTGTCCGGCATCACGGTGTACATGGCCGATAGGGCAGCTACGGTGCGGTCAATGGCAATCAGAGCAATCTTTACAGAACCCTGGTTGTCGGAAAAGATGTTGTACTCATCCTCTTTATCTTTGAGGCGTTCGTCCAGGTCAAAGTGGACCCGGTGGATTTTTACTGAAATAAAAGCACTGTACCACTGAACTACTTCCCAGGCATCGGCAAATTTCAGGGCTGATTCTTTGCTGTTGCTGAGAAGAAGCAGCTGCTCTGCCTTTTGTACCAGAATCTCACGGTTCTTCGTCAGCCATTTCATCATTTTTTTAGAGTACTGATCGGCCAATTTTTCAACCGCCTTTATTTCAGGTTTTTTCTTTCCACTTCCGGGAGGTTATCGAGATCGATGCCCTGGCGTTTGGCCTCCTCGTGCAACAGTTCGAGCGTTACCTGAAACGACAGGTGAATGCTTTCCCAGAATTTTTCATTATGGATGTCGTTGGTTTCCAGATCTGTGGCCTCCTCTTTTATAGCCTGTTCCTGTGCATGGGGCAGACATTTGTCCGTCATGGTGCATCGTTCACACCAGCGGTCACAGTAATTATTAATGCCTTTATATTGTAAAGATACAGGTATTATTTCTGTCTGATACATTCAACCGGTTACTTGTTTATATTAAACTCATAAAATTCTTTGAACTTAAACCCGGTAAAGTCTTAATTTTGAATTTTCTGTTCAGAATGGCTATAGAAAAGAGTTGTAACTGGCCGGGCAACGACCCGCTGATGCAAAAATACCATGACGAGGAATGGGGGGTACCGCTGCATGACGACCTTAAACTTTTTGAGTTCCTGGTGCTGGAAGGATTTCAGGCCGGACTAAGCTGGATGACCATCCTCAGGAAAAGGGAACACTTCAGGGAGGCCTTCCACGGATTTGATCCGGCATGGATGGCTAAAATGACACAGCCCGATATTGAAAGGTTACTGCAGAATCCCGGGATCATCCGAAACTGTATGAAAATTGAAGCTGCCATTCATAATGCCGCCTGCTTTCTGAAAATCCAGCAGGAATATGGAAGTTTTAACCGGTACATCTGGCAGTTCACAAAGTACAAGCCGGTGATTAACCGCTTCACCACACTGGATCAGCTTCCGGCCAAAACTGAATTATCCGACCGGATATCCGCTGATCTGAAACGAAAAGGATTCAAATTTGTGGGATCAACCATCGTATATGCCCATATGCAAGCCACCGGGATGGTCAATGATCACCTGATTCACTGCTCCCGGTATCATGAAATCAACAAGCACAATGAACTATAAATGGTTAAAATTTTTCAAACGATTGCTGAATTTAATATTTCCTGCTTTTCGGTTATTATCCTCAGGCAACGGGGAATATTGAAATATCGAACCATTTATACCACTCAAATATGGTGGTTGCGTGCTTATTTATTTAGCGGATAACGCTTAATTTCAAAATTTTACGTCGAAGTCCGACTTTTCCCTTATCTCGTGTCAGAATTCTTTTGATAACATAATTTCAACCTGAACAGAAAACACAATGAATTGGTAACCGATTTCATATTACGACAAAAAAATGAATTTTTTGTCGTTATAATGAAATTACAATTATATTTGTTTCGTAATATAACGAAACATCAGGATGAAAAATCCAAAAAAGAAATATTTCTCTGATGACCAGGATAGATTGGCCGGATATGCCAAAGCCATGTCACACCCTGTCAGGGTATTCATTCTTGACTTTCTGGTCAGCAATATGGATAAGTGCTGTTACAGCGGGGATATGGCAGAGGAGCTTCCCATAGCCCGTTCCACCCTTTCAGAGCATCTCAGAGTATTGAAAAGTGTTGGCCTGATCCAGGGTGAAATCAATCCTCCGTTTATCAAATACTGTATCAATCGGGAAAATTGGGAAGATACCAAACGGTTGTTCAATCAATTCTTTACACGATAAAAAATTTTAAACCATTATTTCGGTATTCCACGAAATACAAAATTACATTATTATGGAAATCAAAGTTTTAGGAACAGGATGTCCCAGGTGCAAAGCCCTGGAAAAAATGGTGATCAATGCCTTAGCTGAACTGGATATTGCTGCCGATGTCAGCAAGGTGGAAGACATTTACAAAATCATGAGTTACGGGATCATGCATACTCCGGGACTGGTGATCAACGACAAAGTGGTGCTCAGTGGTAGGTTACCTTCTCAGTCTGAAGTGAAAGAATTAATTTCTAAAAATCAATAATATTCATATGTTATGAAAACCATCAGATTTTTACTTGCATTGGTTATGCTTATGCCTTTCTTTATGGGCAACGCACAGAACGGTGACCAAGACAATAAAACGTCCGAAAAGATTGAAGCTTACTATTTCCATTTTACAGCACGTTGTGTGACCTGCCGGACAGTTGAACAACGTGCAAAAGAAAATCTCCAGGATCTATATCCTGAACAATGGAAAGCCGGGACCATTACTTTTCAGTCGGCCAACCTGAATGAAAAGGAAGGGGAAACCTTGGCTGAAAAACTGGGGGTTTCGGGGCAGACCCTATTGCTGGTAAAAGGTGACAAGCAGATCAATCTTACCAATCAGGCATTTTTATATGCGGTGACCAATCCGGAGAAGTACAAAGCGATCATTAAGGAAAAGGTGGATGAACTAAATAAATAGCAGTTAATGGAATTCCTTACCAATCTTTTTGAAAACAGTACCATGCCATGGGTAACGGCCATGGTACTGGGTTTAATGACCGCGATCAGTCCCTGTCCCCTGGCTACCAATATTACTGCGATAGGGTTTATCAGCAAAGATATTGAAAACCGTAACCGTGTTTTCTTAAACGGATTGCTGTACACGCTGGGCAGAGCAATCAGTTATTTCTCGATTGCATTCATCATTTTCCTGGGAGCCGATCAGCTAAAATTATCCGGATTTTTTCAGCAATACGGTGAGAAAATCATTGGCCCGTTGCTGTTGATCATCGGGATTATTATGCTGGGTATCATCAAAATCAATTTTCCCGCTTTGAATGGTTTGACTTCCAGAATAGAGAATAAAAAAAAGTGGGGTTATCTGGATGCAATATTGTTGGGGATCATTTTTGCCCTGGCTTTTTGTCCCTACTCGGGAGTTTTGTATTTCGGCATGCTGATTCCCATGACCATTTCAAGTGCTTCGGGTCTGGTACTTCCGGTAATCTTTGCGGTTGCAACGGGAATCCCTGTCATTATCATTGCCTGGATACTTGCCTATGCTATTTCCGGAATAGGCACCGCCTATAACAGGATTAAAAGCTTTGAAATCTGGTTCCGCAGAGTGATTGCAGTGTTGTTTGTGGTTGTTGGAATATATTACATTATAAGGGTATACTTCTGATTTTTTTAATTTTATTGTTCGTTGAAAAACGAAATATTTTTATGGAATACAAAAAAGAATTTAAAATACTGGGATGGATCATTGCTGTTTTTGGAATGGCTTTCTTCCTTCCTTTGGAAAGCTCCCGTTTTAACACGGCGATTGCTGCAACATTCGACCTGGTAAAGTGGTATGCCCGTGAACATGTGGTACTGTGCCTGTTGCCGGCATTTTTTATAGCCGGGGTAATCTCTGTGTTTGTCAGCCAGGGAGCTATTCTGAAATATTTCGGCGCGAATGCCAAAAAATGGCTGGCCTACACAGTAGCTTCCATTTCGGGTACCATCCTGGCGGTCTGTTCATGTACCATTTTGCCGCTTTTTTCAAGTATCCATAAGCGGGGTGCCGGACTGGGACCAGCTATAGCGTTCCTGTATTCCGGTCCTGCCATCAATATTCTGGCCATCATCCTGACAGCCCGTATACTCGGATTTGAGATGGGAGTGGCAAGAATAATCGGAGCAGTAAGTTTTGCTGTCATCATCGGAGTGATCATGTCGCTCATTTACCGGAAAGAGGAGAAGGCAAAAAAAGAAGAGCAAATGTTTTTAGAGGCTCCTCCTGAAAAACGGCCGATGTGGCAAACCTCACTACACTTTTTCACATTGGTATTGATCCTGGTTTTTGCCAACTGGGGAGCTCCTTCTGCCGGTGATACCTCCGGTGCCTGGTATTTTATCTGGGCATACAAATGGTATATCACTGCCTTCTTTGGACTTATTCTGGCTTATTCCCTTATCTATATACTGAAAATTAAATGGCAATGGGTGGCCGGAGCTGTGATCCTGACAGCAATTGCTGCATTTCTTTCATTTTCAGTGATCGAAAACCTGAAATTGCGCCCCATGGTACCCATGGTGGTGGCCATTGCTTCTTTAAGCATGATTACACTGCTGGATAAGAAAGATCCTGAAAATAAAGAATGGACATTATCAACGTGGGATTTTGCAAAACAGATTTTGCCCCTGCTGGCTATTGGGGTGGTCACTGCAGGCTTTTTACTAGGTTCGACTCATGACGGGAAGTCCATTGCCGGAGTAATTCCCAATGAATGGATATCTGCCCTGGTGGGTGGAAATTCATTGTTCTCCAACCTCTTTGCCTCGGTGGTAGGTGCATTCATGTATTTTGCGACACTTACCGAGGTCCCCATAGTGCAGGGATTATTGGCATCCGGAATGGGAAAGGGCCCGGCGCTTGCATTGCTTCTGGCCGGTCCCTCGCTTTCTTTGCCCAATATGCTGGTGATCAGGAAAATCATGGGGACACAAAAGACGGTGGTTTACGTCGGCCTTGTTGTAGTAATGGCTACCATCACAGGACTTATTTTCGGAGCCTTATAATATGGATGAAATTGAATACCTATGGAAGCAAAAAAACCACTTTTTCTGATTGGATTGATCTTCCTTGCTCTTGTTATCATTACTGTATTCCTGCAGGGAAAAATTCTTCCAAAACCCAGCGTTCTGAACCGAAA